>JAPKBO010000099.1 GCA_028823395.1 Planctomycetota bacterium
AGTCGCCGACGATGAGATGCGCGCCGTCGTGGGACGCGGCAACCGCCGTCGCAAGAACCTTCGCACCCTTGAAGTCCCGCTCGCGCTTGCCGTCAGACTTCCACACCGTCGCCTTTGCGTCCCGGCCCGCGGTGACAAGTCGGCCGTCGCGCAAGAAGCGCGCGTCGAGCGTGGAGGAGTGGGCACGCCAGTTCTTCGTCTTCTTCCCGTTCTGCATCTCGTAGAGGGAAACCTGTCCGTCCTCAGCCGCTACGGCGAGCAACATCGAATCCGCGCGCCAGTCGAGCGCGGTGACGGCTGCCCTCTGCGCGGGTAGCGCGTGGAATTCGCGCCCGGTCAGCGCCTCCCAGACGAACACGCCTCCCGCACGGTCCGCAGTAGCGAGCAACACCCCGTCCGGACTGAACGCGACGTTGGTGATCCAGTCCGTGTGGTCGGTTTTCTCAAAGATCAGCTCGCCGGTACGAGCGGAATACGCTCGTACGACCCGGTCCGGACCACCAAGCGCCACAAGCCAGTGGTCGGCTGTGATGTCAGCAGCCAGTGCAACGTCGGGCTCATCACCGAGCGCGAAAACCCGCTTGCCCGTCGCAACGTCCCAGCCAACCGCGAGGCCCCTATCTCCCCCTCGGCCGCCACCGGCCACGAGCAGAGCACCGCTGGTGCTGAAACGCAGCGACCGCACGTCACCCTCGGGGAAGGGCAGCACACCGAGAAGCTCGCCCCCGGGAATCGCTCGCAGGCTAACCTGCCGGTGGCCGGCTATCGCAGCTACCGGTGCCGCTGGACTCGTCGCCAACGCCACGACAGAGTCCGCCCGATCGGATGACCAGAACGGCTGCGTGGGGATGCCCGAAGGCACGATCGGCGCCCCGGCCTGTGCCGGCGGCGGGACAAAGGTCGGCCCCGTGGGTCCGGCCTTCACCCGACCGGTGTCTTTGGCGTTCGCACGCGCGCCGCCGTCAATCCAAGCGCGGATCAATTGGATCTGCGACTCGACGAGTTGGTCCTCATCGGGCGGCATGAAAGGTTCTTGCTCGTGCGCCACGGACAGGTAGAGCCTGCTCGAACTCGCATCGCCTGCTACGATCGCAGGGCCCGAACTCCCCCCCCTCAGGATCGAGCCCACGCTCTTCAACTCAAGGCCGTTCTTCGCACGGCTGCCGCGGTGACAGGAGAGGCAATGCTCGCGCAAAATCGGCTCGATGTGGTCCGCGAAATTCGGGGGCGACGCCTCTTCCTGTGCGCGAGCCGGTGAAGCCGTCGCGACCAGGAAAGCCACCAGGAGTGCTCTTATGGGACGCCTCATCAATGCTGGAACAGGAATTCGCGCGAGTTCAGCAACGCCCAAAACACGTCCTCGAGGGAGCCGCGCGGATCTTCGGCAGATACATGTGCGACCAACTCGGCACGCTCTTCGTCGCTCGGTGGCCGCGAGAGACAACGCAGGTACAGATCATCGATGATTCCCTCCGGGGTCACGCCTGCGTCGAGGAGTGCTCCGACGACACCGCCACCACTAATCTTCTTCTGCAGCGTGTCGCCGTTGAGCAGATGCAGGGCCTGGGACAATGATGGCGCAAACGAGACCTCACACGAGCAGACCGTGTTGCGCGGAGAACGCCCGAAGGTGCGCAGGAAGTAGTTGCCCGTCGACCCGTCGGCGATCTGCACCGCCCGTGACCCGAGGGGCAAGCCCTTGAATTTCTCGGGAGCTTCCGTCACCTGGCAGATCACGTCGAGGAGCGTCTCCGACCGCACACGACGCACGGTTGCGTGCGCGAAGTTGCGAGTGTCGCCTGCATTCGACTCGGTAGCCGCGGCCGAACGCTGATAGGCGCGCGAGTTCAACACGTCGCGCACCAGCGCCTGGAAGTTGTATCCGGTCTCCACCAGCCGATCCGCCAGTGCGCTGAGAAGAGGGCCATTCGAGGGCGGGTTGCTCACGCGGGCGTCATCCACGGGCTCCACGATGCCGGGCCCCATGAAGTGCGCCCACACCCGGTTCGCGAGCGAACGGGCGAACCAGGGATTCTCCGCCGCGGTCAGCCACTCAGCGAGCACCAAACGACGGTCCACACCCTTAAGGTCAGGGACGGTTCCCCCCAGGAACTTCGGCGGAACGGTCTCCCCTCCCACGGGGTGTTTCACCTCACCCGAGCCTCTGTTGAAGACTATCTGCTCGCGAGGATCCTCCGCCCCCTTGCGACCGACCTGGGCGAAGAAGGAGGCGAAACCGTAATAGTCGTCCTGGGTCCAGCGATCGAAGGGGTGATTGTGGCACTGAGCGCACTTGACGCGGATTCCCAGGAGCGATTGGGCGACGTTTTCCGAGAGGACAAGGGTGTCGCGCTCGGTCTGGTAGAAGTTCGTCTCAGGCGCCGAGAAGGTGCCCCCCGATGCGGTAAGCAGCTTGCGAACCATTTCGTCGACCGGCATGTTCTCGGCGATCCTGTCGCGCAGCCACTCAAAGTAGAGCAGGGCGGCCTTCTCCGAGATGTCGTTGCTCGAGCGAATGCTCAGGAGTTCCGCCCAACTCATCACCCACAGTTCTGAGAACTCTTTGCTTGCCAACAGCTCGTCGATTAGCGCGGCTCGCCTTTCGGAGGAGGGCCGCTCGTCGGCGAGAAATGCCGCACGTTCGTCCGTCGTTGGAACCCCGCCGACCACGTCCAGGTGCACGCGGCGGACAAACACCTCGTCGCTGCAGATCTCGGAAGGTGAGATCCGGAGCTTCTTGAGCTTCTGCTCAACGAGCTGGTCGACCCAGTTCGCCGGTTGTCGACCGTGGGCGGGATCCGCATACTCCTCGCCGCCCTCGGCGGGCAGCACGACAACCGGAGTGCCTACGGTGAAGACACTGAAGCTGGCCGTCACGAAGGCCTCCCCGGGCTCACCGGATCGCAGGTTGCCCCGCTCGGGAAGGGCGCCCGTCACCTCGTTCGACGTGCGATACACGGCGAGATCCGTCACGTCCCGATCGGTGCCGTCGGAGTACGTGGCCCGGACGAGCAGGGGAATGTCCACGCCTGCACCGACAAGTGTGAGTTCAGGCGGGAAGAGCTCAATCCCAGTGACGCGCGCGACGTCCGCCGGATCATCCACAGCCCCTTCGTCGAGCCAGGAGTGGATGGCTCGATAGGCGTCGCTGTCGACCTCAAAGCGACGCCCTCCTGTGTGTGGGACGGCAGCAGTCGCCTTCTCAAGCAAGAGGCTCGTCGCGGGGAACGCGAGGTCGACCCGCCTGCCGGGAAACTCCCGCGTCAGACGCCGGTAGTCGCCAGCGGGATCGAAGCCGAAGAGGGACAGCCTAAACCCGTCCTGTCCGCGCGCGGCACCATGGCATCCGCCCACGTTGCAGCCCTTCGCCATGAAGATCGGCAGGACGTCGAGCCGGAAGCTGGTCGGCCGCTGGACACCCGTGTCGCGGACCTCGACGGGCACCTCCAGGTCCCTGTCACCGACACTCACACGCAACGTCGTGGCACCGTCGGCCAGCGGGACAAGCGTCCCCTCCTCCACCCGCACGAGCGGGTCAGAGGCGACGATGGAGGCCTCGGCCGTGCGATCGAGCCAGGTGCCATCGGGCAGCTCCTCAAGGATGAGCAGACGCTGGAAGTCGCGCAGGGTCTCGAGGCTCACCGACGCCGGATACGCTCGGAGAACGCTCTCCTCGGGTGCACTCGGCAAGCCCGCGGCGAGGCCAAGGGCGGCGAGTGCGAGCGTGGGAATAGCTCGGATCACACCTGACCTCCTTCCTTGGTCACCTGCTCCGGTTCAGCCTTTGAATCCTTTTTTGGCTTGTCGCGACCGGCGGCCCGGGCTGCGTGCTCGCTGCGGAGCTTCTCCAGCCGCGTCGGCGGGCGGGTCTTCTTCGGCTTCACCTTCGCGGCAGCTTCCACCACAACGGGCTTGGCGGGTGCAGGTGCTGGGGCCGGTTTCTGGATACGCAGTTCGGCCGCAGCGAGAGCCTGCAACACCTCACCACCCTCGAGTGCAAAATGTGCCTGAAACTGAAGGGTGGTGTGCTTTCCGACGGGGCTCGCGTCGCCCGTGAGCAGCGGGAACACGAGGGTCTCGGTCTCCGCGTCGAGAACTTGCGCCTCGGACGACACTTCGTGCGGGAGTCCGACGAGTTGAACCGTTGCTTTCCCGCGGAAGCCGTCCAGTTGCTTCACCTCGACGAACATCTCCGCCACCTCTCCGCGATCGACAGCCACCGGCTGAACCTCGAAGCGGACGAACTGATTTTCGATTTCGATGGGAAAGTGCAGTGACGCGACGCGCACACGGCCACCGGGCGTCTCGGCCTCCGCGCTGACGAGCATCTGCCACGTCCCGAGCCGCGCGTCGCCACCCGCAGAGAGACTGAACCGCGCCCGGTCGGAGTCCGCGGGCACCTCTTGCTGCCGGTTCGCATTCACGCCCGGAGGCAGGTAAGCGAGCTTGAGCGCCACCGGACCCTCGAAGCCCTCGTCCCGTTCGACGATCACCTCAACGGGGAGCAGGCCGTTGCGCACAAGCGGAACCTTGGGGGTCTCCACCCTGACACGGAATGGTGCGGGGTCGCACACGGCGATGGGCAGACGGTCGATCGAGTGGGCCCAGAAGACAACCTTGTTCCGGCCCAGGACCAACTCGATGTCTTCGCGCAGTCCGCCCTTGATCCCCTTTTCAGGGTCGGTGTGCGCAGCTCGCACCTCGCACAGCGCGTGCGCAGATTGTGCGTCCGCAGTCGCCTCGAACAGCACGGGCACCTGAGCCACCCCTTTGGGGAGCTCCGGGATTGTCGCGGTCACTCCCGCCGGAAGGCCCTCGATCGAGACCGCCACCGGTCCCCCGAAGGAGTTCCGCGTGACCGCGAGGTTGACTGACACGCGACCGCCCTGGGGAATCGCGACCTGCTTGCGCTCCCCACCGATACCAACACTCACCGACGGGCGCACGGGAGCAACCTCGACACGGTAAGCGAATGCGGGGCCGCCGCGGCGAAGATGGTCCACGACGACGACCTGGAACTGGCCGTCATGCGGTGGATTGAAGGAGATGCGACCATCGGGCCCGCCGTCGTCGTCATTGTTCGCGATCGTCTTCCCGTCCATTTCCTGGACCATGAGAACCACGTCGACCGGTGTACGCAGCCGACGTGCAAACGCGACGATTTCGACCTTCTGGCCCTTCTTCGTCTCAAACACGTAGCGATCGACGTCACCGACTGTTTCTAGCACCCCGTTGAGAGCTGTCGGCACGGAGAAAGGAGTGGCCCCCGCCAGCGCATCGTTCGGCTCCACCTCGAGGACGTTGTCGAGATCGACAACACGCAGCCAGCCGGGCGACGGCGCCTCTCCCGTCTCGCTCACAAACGCAAGCGGTGCGATTCCATGGGGAACCCACCCCCCTTTGGCTCGAAGCTCGGGCACCCGCACGGTCATCTCGCCCAGATCGCCCTCCTCGGCCAGAAGGCGTACGGACAATTCCTCGCCCGGTCTGCCCCCAAGCGGGAGCGTCGCGAGCGGGCGCGGGAAACGGCCGACGTGCAGCCGGTAGCGGCAATCCCCCGCCCCGCGGTAGGCGCTCTCACGGACCTGGATCACGTAGCGTCCATCCGCGGGAATGACGATCGAAAGGCTCGGATCCTGGCGGCCCAGCGCTGAGTCGTCGCGCGACGCGAGCGCGAACCCGGCCGCGTCGAACAGGGCGACGGCGGGATCGAACAGCCGATCTCCTAGACGCTGCCCCTCAATCTCGATCGAGATGAGGTCGCCCTGGTGGCCCTCGAACGCGAAGTAGTCGACGTCCTCATTCTCCGCGACGCCATTCAGCGTGACTTCGAGCCCAATCGCCTGAGCCTCCTCCATCGTGCCGTTCGGTTCCACCTCGCCGAACTCGGCAAGGGCGCCGACGTGGAAGGTGTGGAGATTCGTGAGCCCGGCCGCGGTGCGAACCCAGACCGCGCGTGGCCCGAGCTCGGCGTCGGCGGCGATCGCGAGTCGCACCGAGAGTTGGTCGTCCTTCACAGCTTCGAGAGAGAGCACCTCGATCCCGCCGGGTCCGAAGAGGAGCGCCCGGGCGCCGCCGAGCTTCTTCCCGCGCAGCACCACGTCGATCTCCGTTCCGCGCTGCCCCCCGCGCGGGACCACCGAGTCGAGAATGGGAAACTGGGCGGAGGCGGACGCTGAGAGCGCTGCCGCGAATACCAATCGTCGGATCGGGCCGCCCATCATGCTCCGCCACCCTCCAAGACGTCATGCAGGACACGGCCCCCCTTGACCAGCCGGAGAGGCCGGTTTCCGCCGGCGAGCAGCGACTTGTCGGGGTCGATCCCGATCAGCGTGAAGACAGTCCGGGCCAGGTCCTCTGGACCGACAGCCTTCGAGTCCACAGCCGAGGCGGTCGAGTCGGACGCGCCGTGTACGTAGCCGCGCTTCACGCCGCCGCCCGCGAGTACAACGCTGAACACGCCGGGCCAGTGGTCGCGTCCGCCGGTTTGATTGATCTTCGGACTGCGTCCGAATTCGGTGGACAGCAACACGAGGGTCTCGTCGAGCAAGCCCCTCGAGTCGAGATCCTTGATCAACGCTGAGTACGCCTGGTCCACCGACGGCAGTTGATCGCGCATGCGGTCCGCAATGCGTTCGTGGTGATCCCAACCGCCGACCGTGACCGTCACATAGCGCACACCAGCCTCCACCAGGCGGCGTGCGAGCAGCAGTCGCTGCCCCGCCCCGGAACGGCCGTATTGGTCGCGCACCTTGGCGTCCTCGGCATCGATCCTAAAAGCATCCTTGGCCTCTTGCGAGGCGAGCAGCTCATAAGCGCGTTCATAGAACGAGTCCATCGCTTCCACGCCGTCGACCCCCTCTGCGGCACCGAACCCACGATCGATCGTGCCCAGCATGGCGCGCCGCCGTTCGAAGCGTCCTACGTCGACGCCCTTGGGCAGGTCGAGGTCGCGCACCTTGAAGTTCTTGCGTGCCGGGTCGTCTCCCAGAGCAAACGGCGCGTAGGACGCTGAGAGATATCCGGTCCCCGCGAACGCGTTTGGTGTGCTCGGAATGCATACGTAGGGCGGCAGGCTCTGGCGACTACCGAGCTGGTGGGAGACGACACTCCCGAGGCTCGGATACACGACCGCAGGGCTCGGGCGGTAGCCCGTCAGCATGTTGTGGACGCCACGATTGTGGTCCGCCTCGCCGTGCGTGAACGAGCGAATCACAGTAATCCGGTCGGCGATCTTCGCTGTCAGTTTCAGGTGCTGTCCGAATTGAATACCGGGCAGCGCCGTGTCGATCGTCCGCACCTCGCCGCGGTAGGAAACCGGTGAGTAGGGCTTGGGGTCGAACGTCTCCTGGTGCGCCATCCCACCGGGCAGGAAGATGTGGATCAGGCTCTTCGCCCGGGGTGCAGGAATGCCGTCGTCCTGTGAAGCGAAGCTCAGGCCGCGCAGCAGGTCGCCGAGGCCGAGGCCTGCGAGTGCGCCGGCGCGTACGAAACTCCGTCGGGTGCAGGGGGTCATCGGGCAAGTCTCCGGCGAGGGAAGAGGGTCGCCGTTCAGTCTAGTCGTTGGAGGTCATTCTCAAAGGCTCTACCTGACCCTGATCCTCGAGAGCCGCAGGGGCCCCCAAATCCACCGCCTGAGTGCGACTTTCTAGCGGTGTCAGGACCGTGGGGGCCAATCATGGTTACCCGTTCGGGCCAGACGGAACCCGACAGCCGACTGGCGACTCAACCACCTACCTTGCCCGCGCCAGATCCGCCTCCGCCGCGATCACCCCGAACGCGTTCCAGGGACCTGATTCGACCAATGCGGTCCACTCCGCTTGTGCCCCTTCCACCTCACCCGCAGCGTAACGCCAGGCGGAAACGCCGTAGCGCCGGGTGACATCCTGAATGGCATCGGACCCGGAGCCGAGCACGTCAGAGAGCCCCAAGCGGCCCGCGTAAAGCAGACACAGGTCGAGATAAGCATGATTCTCGATCACGTCCCAATCGGAGCGCGCCTTGGAAACCGTCTCCCGCGCCTCGTGGGGACGACCCGCACGCATCAGGGCCTGATAGCGCCAGTTCAGAGCAGAGGCGCGACTGTCATCATTGGTGGCAGCCTCCTGGCAGGCAGTCCATGCGTTGGCAGACTCTTCCCAGCGACCCTGTAGATGAATGGCAAGCGCTAAGTGGTAGAGGATGTTGCCGTGGTCGGTGCTGCGAGGAATGTTGAAGGTATTCGGCGCACCGTCGGGCTCAATGCGATTGGGATGGTCCCTGGCCAGTGCCCAGGCACGAGTGAGGTCGGCCTCAGCAGAGGCAAATTGGCGCAGACTGATGCGCCGGTGGCCGAGGTGCCGCAGCAGACGGTAGCTGTCCGGAAACTCCTGCAGTCTGGCGCTGAACCACTCGATGGCTTCCGAGTAGCGCCCGAGGTAGCCCAGTCGGCGACCTACCCAGATGGCGTTGGCCTCGTTCTGTTCGGCGCTCCAAAGAGACCTGGCCTCGGACAGGTCTCTCTCCAAGCGTTCGAGACGTTCGCCCTCTGGGGTGACGCGTTCCAGAGACGCTCCGAATAGTGAAGTGCCTTCGATCACAGACTTGTGGGGAGTTAGTCCACAAGAGCCAACGAGAGCACCGAGAAGGAGAGCAGCCGTTAACCGTGAGATAGGCATGGGTGGGAAATTGACGCGCAGCTAAAGGGACCTAGTGAGTGAACGGCCACAAAGAGTTCAGTCGTCATCCCCGCCATAGCCGAGCGCACGAAGGGAATCGATCTCCTCCTCCGTAGCAGGCCGAGTCTTGGATTGACCACGCGCTGTCTGCTCCGCCAACAAGCGCGCCGCCACAGCCGACAATTCCACGACCTTTTCGGGATAGAGCACCGCGACGTCGTGCAATTCGAAAGGGTCACTATCCAGGTCAAACAAGGATGATCCTCCGTCAGATCGATGCATGAATTTCCAGCGGTCAGTGGTGACGCCCAGTTCGGATCGATGCTCTGTCAGTTCAGCTCGAGCTGAACTTTGAACCAAGAGTGGCCGCGGCTTGAAGGATTCATGCAAAACGTCGAACCCCCGACTACGACTCTCGTACGCATCCTTCTGATCCGAAGCGGGCAGATCAACCAAGCCGAACAATGTGGGGCCAAGATCTGTAGCTGAAACCAATCGACCCTCCTTACGCGGACTCAGGCCGGGAGCTCTAAGCAAGAATGGCACCCGGACCTGTTCGTCCCACGAGAAACCGTGCCCGGGTTCCCTGTGCTGATTCAAACCCTCTCCATGATCGCCCATGACCGCCACGACCGTCCGGTTCCACAGGTTCGCTTTTTTTAAGTGATCTAGCAGAGCACCGATGTGGTGATCCATGAACGCGATCTCACCATCGTATTGGTTGACGCTGCTGAGAAGATCCACCCGGTTCCCCTGTTCGGTGCGTTTGACCTTGCTACGAAAAACGGTCAGGGCCACGGCTCGGTCACCCAACCACTGGCGCAACTCGTCGGTGGTCTTGAAGGCCTCGTCATAGGGGCTGGGGGGCGAATAGGGACCATGGGGATCAAAGTAGTGAACCCATAGGAAAAACGGTTGTTGACCAACGTCCTCAAGCCAGAGCATGGCCTGGCGTGTCGAGCGTTCGGCGTCGCGCTCCTTGCTGCGTGTGGGTTGGTTGTAGACCTCGAATCCAGTGGCGAGGCCAGCCTCCGCACGCAACGGATAGGCGCTGACGAATGCGCCCGTCTTGTAGCCAGCTGCCTGGAAGGTCTCGGCCAGGGTGACCAGCGATGGGTCCCGTTCGTAGATGAACTGCTTCTTGACGTTGGCCAGGACGCCATGTTCGGCCGGCCAAACACCCGTAAACATGGACGTGTGGCTCGGCAGCGTGGTGGACATCGGGACCAGGCAGCGTTCAAACAAAACAGAGGAAGCCGCCAGTGCATCCAGATTGGGTGAGGTCTTCCTGAAGTACCCATAGCACCCCATGTGATCTGCGCGCATGGTATCCAGAGTGATCACGACCACATTAGGGCGCTTCATTGTGGGCACCTGCGCCACGGCCAGGGTGCAGACACAGAGGGCGAGAAGGCAGACCAGGGCGGATCGGATTCGAGGTGAGTTCACGGCTTTATCGTAACGCTTTTCGGAGTCCTCACGGAATCCGTCTTCGTCGCGGGTGCCTCGATCTCCGAGGAGCCAGAAATACAACCGCGGGGCGCCCTCGACCCATCCTTAAGTTGCTTGCGATAACAGACAGATGTGACGCGCACGCGCAGAGGGTGCCGTTATCAAACTCAGGGATGATCCCCCAATTCGCTTCGGGGGTGAATGCCATCGAGTAGTATCATCCTCACTGCCGATTGCATTCCGATGTCCAACGACCCCTCAAAAGCCGCGATAACCCTGTTCGACGAGCACCTCGCTCGCCTCGAGCGTGGCGAGGCCACCGATTTCGGGGCGATCTGCGCCGAGAATCCGGAGCACGCGGACCAGCTCCAGCGGCTTGAACGCGGTATGCGCCTCCTGCAGCACGCAGCGAAGGAGCAGCCGGTGTCCTTGTTTCGAGTCCCAGAGAAACACACGGGGGCCGGTCCTCATTCCCACAGCGTGACCGAGGGCCGCACTCTCGGAGATTTCCGGCTGGTAAAGTGCATCGGTCGTGGCGGCATGGGTGAAGTCTGGGAGGCCGAACAGCTCTCTCTCTCCCGCCGAGTGGCGCTAAAGATCTTGCTCCCGGAACGGGTCGACACCCGCGGCCTTGACTACTTCGCGCGCGAGGCGCGCGCGGGAGGCAAGCTGGCCCACCCCGGGATCGTCGCCGTCTACGGAACGGGTGAAACTGAAGGTGTTCACTGGATTGCGATGGAGTTGGTGCAGGAGAACTGCGACCTCGGACATGCGCTGGACGGCTGGCGTGAGACTGAGGAAGTGAGCACAGAATACTACGAGCACGTCGCATGCTTTGTTGCCGATCTCAGCGATGCACTTGAAGCGGCGCACGCCGCCGGCGTAATCCACCGCGACATCAAGCCGAGTAACGTCCTCGTTACTCCTGAGGATCGACCCAAGCTGACAGATTTCGGTCTGGCCAAACTCATCCACGAGCAATCCTTGTCGGTGGTCGGCGAGATAGCTGGCACCTACTACTACATGAGCCCCGAGCAGATTGCCCTGAAGCACGCCGGCCTAGATCACAGGACTGACATATTCAGTCTGGGAGTGGTGCTGTACGAGATGCTGACCCTGGTGCGGCCCTTCTCAGGGGACACCAGCGAGCAGGTCGCGCGCAAGATCCTCTGGGAGGAGGCACCCGACCCGCGCAACATCCGCTCACGAACGCCACGGGACCTGGCGGTGATCTGCGCCAAGGCGATGGAGAAGGAACCGGGGCGGCGATACCAGAGCATGGCGGAGAAGTGGTCGAGGCGCAACCCAACGAAGAGCGTGGCGGGTGCGGTGGGAGCGGTGGCGCTGATAGCCATTTCCGTGCTGGCGGTGAAGCTGAACGCCGAGCGGAACACCCTCGCCGAGACCAACGAGCTGCTGCAGACCAAGACCGTCGAGGCCGAGGGCAGCGCATCGTTGGCGACTCAGCGCGCGGACGAGCTCGCCCTCACGAACACGGAGCTCAACGCGCAGCGCACGGCAGCGGATGCTGCCCGTAGAGAGTCGGCCGAACAGCGCGATCAGGCGGAGCAGCGGGCCGAGGAGCTGCAGCAGGTGTCGGATTTTCAAGCCCAGCAGCTCGCAGGAGTCGATGCGGAGGCCATGGGCACGACGATTCGCATGAAAGTGATGGAGCAGGCACGAGCCCACAGTGGACTGAGGGATCGGCCGGCACAGGAGGTGGATGACGAGCAGGCCGCTCTCGCAAAGATGCTGAACGGTGTGAACTTCACCGGTCTCGCTCTAAGCGTGCTGAATGAGGAGGTGTTTGAGCGGGCGCTGCAGCAGCTGGGAGCCTTCGGCAACCAGCCGTTGGTGCAAGCCCAGCTCTTTGAGGCTGTGGCTACGACACAACATAGACTGGGACTATCGAACCAAGCCCTGCAACCTCAGACGCAAGCCGTTGACCTCTCCCGCCGCGAGTTGGGTGACTCGGACCGGCGCACTTTGATCTCGATCACGAACCTCGGGGCCATCTTCCACTCACTCGGGAATTACCGCGAGGCAGAACGGCTCCTCCGTGAGGTGCTGGAAACCAGGCGCGGCACACTGGGCGCGGATCATGAGGACACTCTGCGTTCGAGTAGCGGCTTGAGCGTGTTACTCATGCACGAAGGCAGGTACGACGAGGCGGAGCCCCTCCTACGAGAGACACTCAAGAGCCAGCAAGACTCACTTGGCGACGATCACGAAGACACCCTCCGCTCCCTTAGCAACCTAGGTACCCTTCTCACGTTCAAGGGCAAGCCTGCCGAAGCTGAGCCGCTCTTCAGAGCCGCGCTTGAAGGGCAACGGCGCCTGCTGGAGGACACGGATACGCAGGTATTGACCTCCCTCAACAACCTAAGCCTCACTCTCTACCAACAGAACAAGCTGGCCGAGGCCGAGGAAATTTGGCGCGAGGTGCTGGCCATTTTAAGGCGCTCGATGGGCCATGAACATCCCAATACTCTATCCATGGTCAGCAACCTCTCCACCCTGCTTAGTGCCCAAGGCAGGCTAGAGGAGGCCGAGGTTCTCCAGCGTCAGGTACTTGAGATCTACAACCGGACCCGCGGAGCCGATCATCCAAGTGCTCTTACCTCGCTTGGCAACTTGGGGAATGTCCTGCTGTCCCGGAACAAGAAGGACGAAGCTGAGACCATGTTCAGGGAGGCGTTGCAAGGCAGGCTCCGTGTGTTGGGACCCGAGCACCCCGACACGCTCCTTGCACTCCAAAACCTGGGTGGGGCCCTGTATTCCAACGGAAAGCTGGAGGAAGCTGAGCGCATCCTGCGCGAAGCGTTGGAGGGGCGAATCCGTGTTCTCGGTGCCGATCACCCAGACAATCTGGCCACCCTGAGGAATCTGGGAAGTGTGCTCCATCACCGGGGCAAGCTTGCCGAAGCCGAGCAAATATTGAGCAGAGCACTAGAGGGGTGCCTCCAGCACCATGGAGCCGATCACCCCAAAACCGTCGGCCTCAAGAAGGACCTGGACGAACTCCGAATCAAGCTCAGGCAAGTGAAGGAGGGCCGTTGAGCCCCTTCTCCTATTTCCT
>JAPKBO010000310.1 GCA_028823395.1 Planctomycetota bacterium
GCTCCTTGCGCCTGAAGGGTTTTGCTGAGGCGGGCTGTACCGACCCTCTGTCCTATGCCCCCCCAGGGAAGGGGTAGGGCACACACGGAGCAGAGGCCTCTTGTCCGTGAGGCAGAGCATGGCAGCGGTCGTCTCGGATTCGATTGCCAGCCTCCCCGTCTTTCCTCGCAATGTGCTCTCCCCATGATCTCTTCCGAGCGGCTATCTCGGGGGCTCGATCTCCCGCGAATGGAAATGCGCCGTGAGCTTGGCGAACATTTGGTGATAGCTCTCCTTGTAGTTGCATGGGCACTAGGAGACGCGGGCGTCAGGCAAGCTTCTTAGGACGAGCCGTGCGGTTCACCGGTTCGCGTCATTGGAGGGCTCCGGGTCACGACCGTTAGATGCGGCTAAATTCGCCCGGTGGAAGCGATTTTCACGTAGAAGCTGGCTCGTCACCTGGATCAAAGCACAAAGGCGTTGCTCGACGGCTTCCTCGTCAAACGCCGCACCGGTGGCCTTGGAAGTTACCGTGTGGCGCAGGTTGTGAACGATGTACCCGGAGTCTTCGACTCTCAGGATAAGGCTGCCCTTCTGGCAGAGCATGCCATGTCCCTCGGGTAAGGGCCTGAGCAGGGAGCGTCCAATTGCCGAGTAGGAGCGAGACCATCCCGTTGCGTCGCAAAGTGTGGGTAGCAGGTCAGTTTGGCCGCACACCTTATTCTGGATGCCCGGTGAAATCCCGGGACCAATGAGTAGCGCGGGGATGTGGAACAACCCGGCTTCGTTACCCGGTGAGACGTGGCTGCGCATTACATGGTCGGATGTGATCAAGAAGATGGTGTTCTCGAAGTAGCCAGCCTGCTTGGCCTGCTCGATGAACCGGCCGAGACACGCGTCGGAGTAGGCCAAGCTGGACATGTAGTCGGAGTCGAGTCCCTCGGTGGGGAGGTCCGGCTTGAAGCCAGTCGGCACTTGATAGGGTTCGTGGGTGGAGACGGTGAAGCAGAAGCCCAGAAACGGAGCCGCTCCATTCATGTTCACCCGGTTGAGTTCGTCGAAGAGATCCTGGTCCCACACCCCCCACATCCCCATCGCTTCGTGTCCGGTGTTGCGGACGATGTCCTCCATGCCCATGTACTGGTCGAAGCCAGCGAGGGCGGCGAGTGCGTCGAGGCGAAAGGAGCTGCGTTTCGCACCGCGCAGGAAGTGCGTCCTATAACCCTCTTGCTTGGCGAGGTGCCCGAGGAAGGACAGTTCGCTCTGCTCCAGACCGCGTCCCATCCAGGGGAATTGCGGAAGGGAAGGGATGCCGGCGAGGACGGCGGCCAGGCCCTGAATGCTCAGTTGGCCGGCGCAGTACATTTGCGTAAACAGCAGCCCCTCGCTGGCGAGTGCGTCAAAATGCGGAGTGGCGCCGAGTGGAGGCAATCCGGCAACCTCGCGAATCGAATCGACGTAGTGCGACCCCCAGCTCTCGAGCACGATGACGACAACGTTCGGGCGGCCGTCGCTTCCAGTCCGGCTTCGCTGGAGCGGATAGTTGCTGGCAACGGGGGCCTCCGAGTCCAAGTCGAGGATCAGGCTGCGGGCCACCTCCACAGCCTCGTGATCGGGCATGTACGCCGTGGCTTGAGAGCGACTGTTCCGCAGCGAGTGATAGAGAGAGAAAGGAGCGTTGAGCTCCAGGTACCCGCGTGCCAGCGAGCCGGACTCGAAGGAGTTGACAATATTGAGGGGCTTGCCGTGGATACCGCCTCTTACGCCGAGGACAAGCAGGAGCAGCGAGATCGGAAAGGTGAGTCGGGAAGGGCGGCGTCCACCGCGCACTCTCTCGTCCCAGAATTCCAATTTCGACCAGCAGAAGGCAACCCCGCACGGAAGCAGAAACATCACCAACACCTGAGCCGGATACTCTGAGAACGCCATGGCTGCCAGGGCTCCGAACTCGGACTGGCTGGCCGCGAACTCGAAGCCAAGGTGGCGGTGAACCAGACCGAAATAGGTGAGGTCGATGACGACGACCATGATCCCGGCACAAGTCAGCAGGAGGCTAATACGGCTCCAGATATACTGCCAAGATCGACTTGTGCTCCAGCGGAACGGGAGCATGAGCATCAGCACGGGTAGACCGAGGAAGGTTGCCACGACGGAGACGTCGAACAGGAGCCCCCGAAGGAGAGAAGCACCTATCTCGACGGCGTCCAGCTCGCCGAAATGGGAGCGGTTGAGGAGGAGGAGGGTGATCCGTGCAAGCCCTAAGACGGCAAGATTGAGGCTGAGGATCCAGAGGGGCCGGGCGACTATGTGGGTCTGGTTCGTAAGCCGGTTTCTCATTGAACGGATCTTTACTGATCCGGTGGATGGACTCAACGAGTTCGGCCCAATTGCGGTTCCTTCTCCCCTACCCGTTCGTGTACGTCATCCAACTCATTGCCCTCTCCGCTGACGGACAACCAGGTGCATTGGTCGAGGTACCCGTAGGGGATATAGAGGTGCCGTAAGCCGGCCCTGGTCTCACCGCTCTCTTCCAGCCAGGCACGGTTCTCTGCCGTCGGGGAGTGATTCCAGCCACCCTCGCATTGAAAGGCCAACGGGGGATCATGGCGGAGCCGTCCCGACTCCGTACCATGGTCTGCCATGGACGCTGATTCCGCAAAGACCGAGTTGCGCCCCCCCGAGCCCGTGGACGCGAACGACCCGCGGGTCG
>JAPKBO010000100.1 GCA_028823395.1 Planctomycetota bacterium
CGCTACGCCAACCTTTCTTGGACCAAGCCTTCCGGACCGAGGGGTTTTCCGTTCAGGAGTTCGTCCATCCCAGCTGCGTATTCGTCGCGGGCGGAGGCGCGGAAGGATTGCCATCCCTCTTTGCTCCACAGACGAACGTCATCGAAGTTGCCCACAACGACGACATCACGCTGGCCACCCCCCTTACGATCCACGCCGATCAACTCAAGAAGAGTATCGGGGACGCGAATCCGCCAGGACTTATCGCACCTGACGGGACTGGAATGAGCAGCGTAAAGCAGCAAGGTCTGACGAGCCCGGGGGGAAAGCCCGGGACTCCTTCTCAGATCCTCAGTAAAACTGTCCCAATCCTCCCGCAGACGCAGACAAAGACTGCCGTCTGGTTCGAGATTCGCCATCAACGCAAAATCAGATTTGCGGTGGTTCCACTCGTCGCGCAAGGCGAGGGGGAGTTGGATCCTGCCCTCCGGGTCCAGAAGGGCCGGGTGTTCGCCTAGCAATCTGATCGGGGAGGACATGTGTGTGCAGTAGGAAACCGGTGCGGGACAGAGGCTGACTTGAGCCTGACCCAACTCTAAGTGATCGACCCCCACCCCGGCGCCACTCAAGGACCATATTCTTAATAAATATCACCCTCTGCCCCAATCCAACCCCAAAAGAAGACTGTATTTACCGACCAAGACATAGTTATCCCCAAGTGCTCCCCAAAATGGACCCAACGTGACCCAAGCGCAAAAGCTACCCCTAGCCCCCTGAGATGGGCTTCTCGGGCCTCCTAACCAGCGGCTCCCCGGGTTCTCCACATCCCAAGGGCCTCGCTTTGCCATTGCGTACCCTCCCCCTCGTGAGGCCTAAGCCCTGCAGCCATAGCCCGCCGTACCTGTGCCATTCGGGGTAGGCTGAGCCCATGCACCGACTAGGACCTTCATTCTTAGCCCTAGGGATCTTCATCTGCGCGGGCGTTCCACTCTCCGCGACCCCCCCGCAATCCGAGCGCGCGCCCTCCAAGCGGCAGCAAAATAAGCTGGTGCAGGAGTTCCTTGAGCTCGATGCCTGGTTGAGCCCAGACCGTGAACGCCGAGAGCTCATTCTCGAAGAGCTGGCCAACGTTCCGCCCCTCAGCGATCGGCAGCTGAAATCCTGGTTGAAGAGCATCGGGAAGCTGTGGTCCAAGGGCCCCCAGCTCGAGAAGTCCGGTGGCCGGGCCTACCTATGGGAGGAGGAGAAGCGCGGCCTTTACATCGTTGGTGGCAACACGCGCAGCCCCAAGGGCCTGCTGATCGCCATGCACGGCGGTGGCGTTGGCAGCGGCGATGCGGGACCCGCCGCATCCAACTGGGCACTCCCCGCGGACGCCCACGATCTGCTCATGATCGCACCGCAGGTGCTCGAGAAAACCGAGTGCGGCTGGACCGATGCGGGCACCGAGGAGTTCGTCATGCAATTGATCGAACGGGCCTGCCGCACCTGGGACATTGATCCCGAACGCGTCTATCTCGCCGGGCACTCCATGGGCGGCTATGGCTCCTGGACCCTTGGTGCACATCATGCGGACCGCGTCGCAGGACTCGCCCCCTCCGCCGGCGCTCCCACCGCCTTCACCGGGCCCAGCGGCACGCTCGAGGGCATCGTCGAAGGAGTCATCCCCAATCTATTCAACGTCCCGATCCGAATCTACCAGAGCGATGACGATGTGCAGGTCCCACCCGACGCCAACCGCTGCGCGGTCAAGGCGCTCGAAGCCGCGCGGGCCATCTATGGGGGTTACGACTTCGAGTACTGGGAGGTCACTGGGCGTGGGCATGGACGTCCACCCGGAGGCAATCAAGCGCTCTTCGACAAGATCGCAGACAAGCTACGAGTCGCGCGCCCCAGCCAGTTGGTCTGGCAACCGACCCTGACTTGGAAGAAAGACTTCTACTGGCTGCGGTGGGAACAACCTGTGCTCAATACCGTGCTGGTGGCCAAACTAGACCGGGAGAAGAACGAGGTCCGCATTCAGCTGCCCGTGGCCTCCACCAAGGGACTCTCCCTTTGGCTGGACAGTGCGACTCTCGACCTCTCCACAGAGGTGCGAATCTTCCTGAACGAACAACAGGTCTGGAGCGGCGTGCCAACGCCCACCCTCCAGTCCCTTTTGCGCTCTGCCGAGCGCGGCGACAGGGGACATCTCTATCCCGTGCTGATTCAACTGGAACTGTAGGGCTCAGCCGTTCGCGATCGAATCGAGCACGATCACCGCCCGGTCCGTTGCCCATTCCTTCTTTTGCTGGAAGTGTTGAGCGAGGCCCTGGACATTGCCGACCTGGCTGTTCGGGTCCTGAGCCATCCGCGGGGTCTGAATTGGTTCCCTGATGCCCCGGGGGCATGCACCTTCGATGGGCCTGAGCCCCTGGGACCCCTCCCCTTCGTTAGACCTGTGCAAGCTGGGCAATTGGTTCGCCCAATTCGCGAGGTTTGCAATAACATGTTGCAACATGGGCCCCAGCGCCACCCCTCCCCACTTCAGCCCCTCTTCCTATGCCGAGCGCCCTTCCCATAACCCCACCCAGAATGGTCCCCAACAGCTCCTGGAAACTATCCCTCTCCACGCGGACCAGCCCCTTCCACCCATCTGACCCCCAGCTGCTGCACGACCTGCGTTTGATTATCGTGCGCAAAGGCCGCGGCTGGCTGGAATCGGCCGGTACAAGAAACCCCATCGGACTCGGCCAATTCCTGATCCTTGGGCCGCACACCAGTGGGCAACTCCAGGCTGAGCCCCAGGATCCCTTAGTGGTGGACGAGTTACGGGTGAGTCCCGAGCTCTTGGAAATCGCAGCCCTCGACTCAAGCAAGCTGCCTGCTGGGGTCGTCGCCTTAGACGCGGACCGCACCTCGCGCCTCGCGGGGCTCATGCGTCGGGTCGAGATTGAACGCAACCGGAACCTGCCCCACTCTTGTGCCCTAGCCACAAGCTTGACCCTGCGTCTGCTCGCCGATCTGGCATCAGACGGAAAGCCCCCCCAAGAGAAAGCCGGCAGGCCCTGGTACCAAGGGGACTCCATGGCCCGCATGGAAGCCTACGTGCAGGATCTCGATGAGCACTTTTTCGAGGCCACGAACCTCAATGTGGCAGCAGCTGGCCTCGGCCTCTCCCGCCGCAGGTTCACGCAACTGTTTCGACAGTCAACGGATTCATCCTGGCTGGCCTATGTGCGCAAGTTACGCATCCGTCATGCACAGCGACTTTTGACCGAGCCCCAGAAGACGGTGCTCTCCATCGCTTTCGAGTGCGGCTTCGAAGATCTCTCCACGTTCTACCGCGCATTCAAGCGTGAAGTGGGCATCAGCCCGAACCTCTGGCGCAAAGGCTGAACAGGAGACCTTTTGGGGAACCCGCCGGAGATCTCTATGATCGGGATATGCCCCACCCAAATCCGCCTCATGCGATCCTCATTGCAAACCCTGCCGCCGGCCAGGGTCGAGCCATGGACGAAGCGGGAAAAGCAAAGGCTCAGCTCAAGGCTGGCGGCTGGACTTCAGAAGTCCTCAGGACCCAAGGCGCGGGGGACGCAGCAACATTGGCTGGGTCATGCGCTCCAGCCCAAGTTGTCATAGCAGTGGGCGGCGACGGGACAATCTACGAGGTCGTGAACGGCCTCATGGGCGCAGGGCGAGACTTGAACATTGGCACCCTGCCGGTTGGCTCGGGAAACTCACTGGCCTTGGACGTGGGCCTGACTTCTTGCGAGCAAGCGATCGACCGAGTGTTGGCTAGAAAGACGCGCCCCTTGGATGTGATCCGGGCCACCCTCGACGGCACCGTACACCATGCGATCAATGTGATCGGTTGGGGCGCGGCAGCGCGCATCACGACACGCTCGGAGAGCATGCGCTGGGCGCGCGGCCTGCGCTATGACCTAGCCACATTGGTCGAACTCCTGAGACCAAGAATCGTCCCTGGCGCCACATACGTTGACGGCGAATGCGATCGGGACGAGGTCCTGGGCGTGGCCGCCCTGACCCAATACTCCGGCCGTGGCATGCGCGTGGCCCCGCCAGCCTTGCTCGACGATGGAAAACTCGATGTGGTCACAATCCGGCGCGGGTTTCGGCCCAAGTTACTCGCACTCCTGGTGAAAGTGCATTCGGGCAAGCACATGGGCTCGCCCCTTGTGCGACACCGCCAAGCGACCCACGTGAATTTGCGTTTAGAAGATGACTCGGGAGTCGTGATCGATGGGGAATGGTTCCCAGGGAATGAACTGACCCTTGAGGTCCTGCCCCAGCGGGCGTGCCTGTGGGCCTGAGGTCACCGCTGGACTGGAACACAGCAAGGCTAGATGGGATGCGCCGGGGTTTTCCCCTGCCCCAACCCTCCAAACGCTAGGCTGTTTTCCCTGGCGTGAATATTTCTCGTCCGCCATTAACCTCCAACATTCAGGAGCCCCCCGTGAAATCACTGCTCTTCCTCTTGCCCCTCCTCCTCGTCCCCAGCCTGCACTCCCTTCAGGATGCAAAGAAAGTCGAAACGATCGACTATGAGGACAAGGGTTACATTTTTCCCGTGACTCGCGATGCGGAAGGCACACCCAAGGACGGAAAGGCCACCAGCACGTCCCTCGCTGGAATCGGTTTGCGCACCAAGACTTGGTTCAGCGTTTGGGTCTACACCTTCGGATTGTATGTGGACACCGAAGCAGCCAAAACAAAACTCAGCACTTGGAAGGGCAAGGACAAGGAAGCCCTGATCAAGGACGAAAAACTCTACGCAGCCCTTTTGAAGGATGACATGATCAAGTCCATCCGCTTGGTCTTCTGCCGCGACGTGGACGGGGAAGATGTGGAAGAGGCGTTCAGCGATTCGATTGAGCCGCGGCTCACGATCGCTGGCAAACGCAAGGACTGGGACAACGGAACTGAGGCCCTCAAGAAATTCCGCGCCTACTTTGGCAACCTAGATGAACTGGAAGAGTACTGCGAAGTGGTTTTCACCTGGCGCCCGGGTGGCGAGCTCCACACTTCAATCAACGGAAAGGCACAACCGAAGCTCATTTCCAAGTCCCTTTGCTGGTCACTGTTTGATGTGTTCCTAGGCGAGGACCCGATCGAAGACGACGGAAAAGAGGACCTGATCGAGCGCTTGCCAAAGATCCTGTAAGCAGCGACGGCAGTCATCCCAGGCCAAGCGCCCTATGGTCGCAGCACCCCCCGCGGTTCTGTTGCGATCATGGGACACGCCCATCCTCAACGGGGCCCGGGGCAGCTCCTCATGCCAGACGTTCGAGTGCCAAGCGGTCTACGCCTTGGCCGAAAGGCAGGGCGCCCTCTATGGTTGCGCGCACCATTGCCCTGATTGAATCTCGCCCAGGGGCCTTCAGTCCATCATCTGCGCAGCCACCGGAGCCGGGTCAAAGCGCTCGGCACCGGCGCCTCGGGCTTGCACATCTTCCTTTTCGTGCAACTCGGTCATGCGGCTGCAAACCGCCCCCAAACCAACGCTCTTGGCGTGACTCCAAAGTCCGCCGCGGAATGGGGCGAAGCCCGTGCCAAAGACTGAAGCAAGATCGAGGATGGACTCACTTTCCACGACGTTCTCTTCGAGGCAGCGTGCCGCTTCACCGACCATGGCATAGACCAGGCGATCCGTGATCTCCCCGTCCGGCAGACTCCCCGCCCAAGATTCGGTCTGAAAGTGAGCCAGGTCCTGGGCCAGCTTGCGCTTGCTCTTGCGGTCACCCTCCTTGGGGTGATCATAAAAGCCCTTGCCGGTCTTGCGACCGAGACGTGTGTCATCGCTCATGCCGGTCAACCCAGGGCATGGCGCCATGCGGCCGCCGTAACCCGCATGCAAACTCGCTGCGGCGTGCTGAGCGATGTCAAAGCCCACCTCATCGAGCAACACAAAGGGTCCCATGGGCATGCCGAAATTCAGCATCAAGGCATCCACGTGCTCCACATCCGCGCCTCCCACAAAGAGGCGCACCGCCTCGTCCAGGTACGGACCCAGAATACGGTTAACCAGGAAGCCGGGCACATCACGCGTGACCACCGGGGTCTTGCCCATGGCAATCGCCAGTGCGCAGGTGCGCGTAACGGTCTCGTCGTTGGTTTCTTCACCTCGCACCACTTCCACCAGGGGCATTGCCTTGACGGGATTGAAGAAGTGCATGCCGACCACGCGCTCGGGGTGCGGCAGGTTCTTGGCAATGGCGCTAACGCTAAGGCTCGAAGTGTTCGTGGCTAAGATCGCGTCGTCGCTCAGTTGCCCGGCCAGTTCCCCAAAGACGCTGGCTTTCACATGCAGCACCTCGGCCACGGCTTCGATGGCGATTTCCGACTGGGTCATGCCCACTAATCCTTCCACACCCACTAAGTGATCGATGGCCGCATTGGCATCATGGGGCTGCAAGCGCTTGCGGCGGCGGCGCTTATCCACCTCCTTGCGATGGTTGGTAATGGCGCCGGCTAAGGCCTCGCTGGAGAGATCTCCCAAACGGACGCTGACCTTGGCCAAAGCCAAACTGGAGGCAATTCCCGCCCCCATCACCCCGGCTCCAACGACGGTCGCTTGGACCGGGCGGTTGGGCTCGCTGCCATCCGCGCGCTTGCCGAGTTTCTTGGCAGCCTCGGAGGCAAAGAAGATCCCCACGAGGCTCTTGCAGACCGAGCCAGTGGCAAGCGAGCCGATGGCCTCGGCCTCCCTACGGGCCCAAGTGGAGTGGGAGGCGCTGGGAGCCGAGAGCACCAAGTCCAAAGCCGCATAGGGAGCCGGGTACTTACCGTGCGCTTTGGAATCGACCCCTTTCAGAGCTTGATCTCGGATGATGGCTTTGGCGAGCGGATTGCAGTCGATCAACCACTTCCAGATTCCCCGTGATGCCCGGCGGCAGCTCTTACGCCCCATGGCCACTTCTATTGCCACTCGCACGAGATCTTCCGAGTGCACCAAACGATCCACTAGCCCCCGTTTCTTAGCGGGCTTGGCGGGCAACAGTCGACCGGTCAAAATGCAGTCGAGGGCTTTTGGGATTCCGATGCGTCGGGGCAAGCGGTGGGTGCCTCCCCAGCCGGGCAGAATCCCCAACATGGTTTCGGGGAGACCGATGCGCGAGGACTTGCCGTCCACCAACAGAATACGGTCACAGGCAAGAGAGAACTCAAAGGCCCCGCCTGGGACCGGGCCGCCGACTGCGGCCACCGTACGTGGCTTGAGGCGCTCGACCCGATCAAAGAGCGCATGCACGGCAATCACTGCCTGCTCCACCAATGCGGGGTCGGTGATTTTTTGGATTGCTTCCACATCCGCGCCTGCCAGGAACTGCCCGGGATGACGGCCGGTGAACACAATGCCCTTTAGACTGGTGTCCCCCTCGAGCCCGCTCAGGACGATGTCTAGATCCCGCAGCAAGGGCGCGTCAAAAATCGGGAAGGACCGATGGGGCGGATCGAAAATCACGATCGCTAGACCGGCTTCGGGGCGTTCCACCCGGATGCAGGCCCCGGGAGCGGGTGCGTCATCGGGCATGGGGAAGCCGGTGACGGAAGGCATCTTGTGCAGATCGTTTTGCGTGGAATCAGTGCTTGTCATGGCGTCCTCGTTTTGCTGAGCCTCTTCAATGTTTGACGGCTCCATCAGACGGCGCTCCCGTCGATGCGTTCCAAAACCACAGCTCCACCCTGACCTCCGCCGATGCAGAGGGTCGTCAGCGCCAGATTGTGGTCTCCCACGGCTAGCTCGTGGGCTGCCGTCAACAACAAGCGGGCACCGGTAGCCCCCACCGGGTGCCCGAGGGCCACGGCGCCCCCATTGGGGTTCAATTTGGCCGGATCGATTTCCCCCATGGCGGTTTCTTGCCCCAAGTGCTTTTGCGCGAAATCGTCGCTGGAGAAGGCCTGCTTGCAGGCCAAGACCTGTGCTGCAAAGGCCTCGTTGATTTCGATCACGTCCATGTCTGCGAGGCTGCAACCGGCCGCTTCGAGGGCTAGCTTGCTCGAGAACACCGGACCCAGTCCCATGCGCGAAGGATCGCAACCCGCCCAGGCATAGGACTTGATGCGCGCCAAGGGTTGCAGACCTAACTCCCGCGCTTTTTCCTCGGTGGTAATCAACAGTGCACACGCCCCATCGGTAATGCCGCAAGAGTTACCAATCGTCACCACCCCGTCGGGTTTTTCGAAATAGGGCCGCATGCGACCCAAAGCCTCGACGGTCTGGTCATTGCGAATACCGTCGTCATGACGCACCAGGTCTTTGATTGGCTTGCGACTCAAAGGAGCCATGGGCAAGATTTCCCGCTCGAAGCGTCCCCGATCCCGGGATATGCGCGCCCTGTGATGACTCTCGGTGGCATAGGTGTCGCAGGCCTCGCGGGTCAAGCCAAAGTCACGTACGAGGACCTCGGCGGTTTGACCCATCAAGAGGTTGGTCACAGGATCGCGCAAGCCTTCGAGCAAGGCCACGCGAGGGGCCAGCATGGAAGGACGGAAGGAAGCAATGGTGGCCAGGCGCGCGGGCAAGGATCGCGCCTTCATCATGGACTCAAAGAACCCAGTTAGTTTGCGCCCCATGATCAAGGGGTAGGCGCTCATCACCTCCACACCAAGACACATATAAAGCGAGCCATTCCCCGCTCGGATTTCGGTCACCGCCTGGGTGACCGCTTCCATACCGCTGGCACAATTGCGCGCCACCGTGCGTGCGGGGACTTCCCGAGGAATCCCTGCGCGTAGAGCAATCACCCGCGAGAGGTTGGCCTGATCATGGGGCGGGCCCACGGCCCCAGTGATCACCTCATCGAGCTCCTCTGCTGGCACACCCGTGCGAGCTAAGAGTTCACGGGTAACCGTAGCGCCTAAATGGCCCGCGTCTTCGCCCCGGAACTGGCCACCGGCCTTGATCCAGGGACTACGCAAGCCAGCGGCAATGACAATGGAGGAAGTGCTTGGTGCAATCATCAGAGGTATAGGGTCGTTACCGGGGGGGGCGGAATCCATGCTGCTCTCTCCCCAAATCCAGAGTTTTCCGCATTCAGGACCCTGAAACGCCGGTTCCACCCATTCAACGGGCTTAGGGCACTAAACAGTGATAACTTATCAGTGGTAACCCCTTCGGTCCAGTGAACAATGAGCCGAAGAGAAGATTCGAGAAACCTCAGCCATGCCCCGAAACGGAACTGACCTCAAGCCCCGCATCCTTGCGGAGGCTCGCAAGATACTGCTGGAAGATGGCTATACGGCTCTCTCCACCCGCCGCGTCGCCGGTGAGGTGGGCTGCACCGCCGCCGCGATTTACCACTACTTCGAGAACAAGGACGCCCTGCTGCACGCCCTGATCGATGAGGGCTTCGAGCTCCTGCACGATCGCCTCGAGGCGGTTCCCAAGGGCGAGGGGCACCTTCGCGGCCTCTGCGCGGCCTACGTTGATTTCTCCAGCGCGAACCCGGAGTTCTACGAGGTGATGTTCCACCTCCATCCAACCCAAATGGAAAGGTATCCCGTCGAGCGCTACCGAGCCCAGCGGGACTATCTGGCCCTGCTCGGGAACGCCATCAATGTGAGCCGTCAAGAATCGGCCCATTCCCCCCACTCTGCTCTGCGCGCTGCGACCCTCGTCTGGTCCACCCTGCACGGCGCGATTTCCCTTCACCAAGCTATGCGTATCGACAAGTCCCTACGCGGCCCCGATCTTCTCGACGATGCGATTCGCCTTGCGATGCGCGCTGTCGAGATCAGTCCTCTCCCCTCCCAACCCGGTATCTCGTCATGAACGGTTTCTTCTGGTCCAACTGGCCAACTCTTCTTCTCGTCCCCGTCGCCTTCCTGACCCTTGGCTGGTTCGCTGCTCCGGCGCCCGCCTGGGCAGTGTTCGGCCTGATCGTGGCCGCCGGCATCCACACCGGTTGGTGGTGGCTTGGCGTGATCGCTGGCATAGCGGCCATCCTTCTCGTCCCTGCCGTGCGCACGATGCTCATCAGCGGCCCTTTGATGAAGATGATGAGCAAGCTCGGTTTCTTGCCCAAGGTTTCAACCACCGAAAAGGAGGCTCTCGAAGCAGGCACAACCTGGGCCGACGCGGAACTGTTTAGTGGCAAGCCAAACTTCAAGCGCCTGTCTGAAGAGGACTATCCGGGCTTGACCGAAGCCGAGCAAGCCTTCCTTGACGGCCCGGTGGAAACCGTTTGTCGCATGACCGACGACTGGCAGGTTTGGCAAGATCGCGACCTGCCCAAGGAAGTCTGGGACTACCTGAAAAAAGAGGGATTTTTCGGATTGATCATCCCCACCGAATACGGCGGCCATGGGTTCAGTGCCTCGGCCAACAGTGCGGTGGTCTCCAAACTCTCATCGCGTTCCGGCACCTTAGGTATCACCGTGATGGTGCCGAACTCCCTCGGCCCCGCCGAGTTGCTGCATCACTACGGTACCAAGGAGCAAAAAGACGAACTCCTGCCCCGCTTGGCGGACGGCCGTGAAATCCCTGCTTTTGCCCTTACCGAGCCCGGAGCTGGGTCTGACGCGGGTTCAATCACCGCATCGGGCGAGGTCTTCCGGGGTGAGGACGGGGAACTCTACCTACGATTCAACTGGCGGAAGCGCTACATCACCCTAGCCGCGGTTTCGACCCTTCTGGGGCTTGCATTCAAGATGCGCGACCCGGGTAACCTCCTGGGCAAGGGCGAAGAATTAGGCATCACCTGTGCTCTGATTCCCACCGACACTCCCGGTGTCGAAAAGGGCGAGCGCCATGACCCCATGGGCGTTCCCTTCTACAACTGCCCCACCGAAGGACACGATGTGGTGCTGCCCATCAACTGTTTGATCGGCGGCCACAACGGCATCGGCCGCGGCTGGATCATGCTGATGGAATGCCTGGCCGCTGGCCGTGGTATCTCTCTGCCCGCTTCAGCGGTGGCAACCTGCAAGGCAGCCGCTCGCCTAGCCGGAAGCTACTCGGCCATCCGCAAGCAGTTCGGTGTTTCCATCGGCCGCTTCGGTGGAGTCCAAGAGCCCCTGGCCCGCATCGGTGGATTCGCCTATCTGACCGAAGCTGCACGACGCTACACCTGCGGTGCCTTGGACAAGGGTGCAAAGCCGGCGGTGATCACCGCCATCATGAAGTACAACACCACTGAGCTTGCTCGCCAGGCGATCAACGACGCCATGGACGTGCTCGGTGGAGCCGCCATCAGTCGCGGCCCGCGCAACCTCTTGGCTCACGCCTATATGGCGACGCCCATCAGCATCACCGTGGAGGGCGCCAATATTTTGACGCGCACCCTGGTGGTCTTTGGTCAAGGCGCGATTCGGTGCCACCCCCATGCTTGGTCCGAAGTCATGGCAGCTGAAAGCGGCGACAGCCGCGCCTTCGACAAGGCTTTCTTTGGACACGTGGCCCACGTCGCCCGCAACTTTTCCCGCACGGTGCTGCTGGACCTGACCGGCGGTCGCCTGGGACGCTCCCCTGTGAGTGGACCCTGCGCGCCCTACTACAAGCGACTGGACTGGGCCTCGGCCCGCTTCGCTATTCTGTCGGACCTCTCCATGGCCATGATCGGCGGCGATCTCAAGCGCCGAGAAGAAGTCACGGGTCGCTTTGCCGACATCATTTCCTGGATGTATCTGGTGCAAGCCACCCTACGTCGCTTCGAAGCCGAAGGCCGCCCCGCCGAGGACCTGCCCTTCCTGCGTTGGTCCGCGGACTATGGGTTTGCCAAAATCCAGAGCGCGTTTGATGGCCTCTACACGAACCTCAATCTGCCTCTGATCGGTTGGGCCCTAGCCGGTCCCATCCGAACCTGGTCGCGCATCGTGCCCATCGGCTCGGCTCCCTCGGACCGCACCGGCAGCCAGGTGGCCATGGCCCTCCAGGTCCCCGGAGAGCAGCGCGATCGCATCACGTCCGGCCTCTATATCCCGGAAGACGCCACCGAGGCCGCTGGGCGCTTGGAACACACCCTGGACCTGATCACCAGGGCCGATGAGGTCGCGGACAAAATTAAGCAGGCGATCAAGGACCGGCGTCTACCGCGCCAGAAGCCGATCACCCTGCTTACAGAGGCCCAGGGCGCGGGTGTAATTTCTCCCGAAGAAGTGAAACTTGTCCTTGAGGCGGAAGCCGCGAGGGACGATACGATTGAAGTTGATTCGTTCACCCTGGACGATTACCTGCGCACCTCCACGCAGGCCCTCCCCGATCCGAATCAACGAATCGTGCCTTTGGCCTCCTAAGCCCTCCTTGCGAGCCAAGCCACACACCGTGCACCCGAGGATTCATTCACGTGATCCTTGGGATGTCCTCTCTCTCTCTCGTGGGGCGGTATTCCGAAAGGATTGCCGTCCCGCACTCATTTGGAGGGGAGGTCATGGGCAGTGCTTACGAGCGGGGCCCCGTTCGCTCCAAGCCGCGAGCTTGGGGCCAAGAACGACTGCGGTTGGCTTAGACCAAGCTCTGGACCGGCGGGAGCGGCAAGACCTCTCGCGTGTTCAAGACACACCCTTAGCACGCATTCCATGGCCAAGCGCAAGATAGACGTCAAGATCAAGTCCTACGGCATCTACACCCACTGGGATTCAGGATCGAAGGAGCTACCTCATATCGAGGAATTCACGACGCGCGTGCATGCGTTCGTCGGAGTCGAATTCGGCTTCGTTGCCACGGTCACGGGCGCGAAAAACCAAAGGCTCACCTACTGCATTGAGCACCCGGGGATCCTGGATGCGGAGGGCGAGCGCCGTCCCCCTTTCGACGGCGAAGTCCATGTCAAGACACAGGAATGGGACTTCTACCTGGGGGACACGATCTGGGAGCCCATCCACGACAAGCTCGGGCCCTGGCGCATGTGGCTGGCGATGGACGGCAAGATCGTGGCCGAGAAGACCTTTGACCTTCACTAGTAGACCGTAAAAAAACAATCTCTCGGCTTTACCAGGGTCCGTGGCCATTTGGCGGCGCCTTCTGGAGCACCCCGGATCGGTGCGCCACTAAGGAGCCCTGCCGCCGAGGAGCAGTACCACG
>JAPKBO010000005.1 GCA_028823395.1 Planctomycetota bacterium
TCTGTGCGCCGCCCTGACTCGCGCGGCAGACCAAACGGACAGGTGGCGAAGACCCAATATGCGGGCAAGCCGCCGTGAACTAGTGCAATCCCACGCGGCCCAGCAAACGGCCCTCCAGTTGGACGCCGCCTGCGAGGCCCTGCAGGCCAGCTCAGGGGACAAGCAAGTGGCCCGCGCCGGCCCCCCCAGCGGTCTCTAGCAATCTTCCTTTTCCGATTCCAACGGGTTTCCCCTACCCTGGCAAGCATGGTCGTAATTCCTACCAGCCGTACGCTGATTGCCGCCGCGACCGTTCTGATTATCGCCGGGTTCGGAATCAGCACCCTTGTGAACGATCGCGCTCTCAATGAAGAGCGCGGCACAAGTATGGCGAAGCAACTCCCCTTCTACCCCATGTACACCTGCGTGGTCAGTGGTGAGGGTTTGAGCTTGGCCACGCTCGCGATCGAATTCTACGAGGGTCACCTAGTCCTGCTCGCCAACGAACCTGCACGGCAAATCTTCCTGAGCGACCCGCGCACCTACTGGGACATCCTCCGTCAGGAGACAATCCGGTCCCAACAAGAGACCTACCCCACATCCAACTGCGTGGTGAGCCAAGAGCCCCTTGGCTCAATGGGCGCGACGATTCATCACCTACACGGCATGCAACTCGTGGAACTTTGCTGTAGCCGTTGTGTCTCTACCCTGAACAAGACTCCGGAACGTTACTTGGAGACCTTGAACAAAGGCTACCTAGATGCTGGCCGAGAGGTGCTTGACGGCATGGCCGTGTTCTGCCCCGTGACCCAAGTCCCCCTGGGGGGAAAGGCCTTGGAATTGCTGTGGGGCACGCGGCTCGTGCGGCTCGCCGATGAGAGTGCCAAGCGCGTCTTCCTCAGGGATCCCTGGCGGTACGCGCTCGACCTTCGCTAAGCGTCAGGAGTTGACCGTCAGCGCCCTGAGTTCCGCGAGGACCATGTCGCCCACTTCGCCCGTGGCGTGCATGCCCGTTCCCACGCCCGTCAAGCGGCGCGAGCAAAGGAGGTTTGAGACGGAAGTCTCGATGGCCTTCTCCGCCTCGAGCTGCCCCAGATAGCCGAGCATCATTCCGGCCGCCAGGATTGCGGCCACGGGAGAGGCTACCCCTTGGCCCGCGTACTTGGGAGCGGAGCCGTGGATGGGCTCAAACAGGCTCACGCGACCCGGATGGATGTTGCCCGAAGCTGCAATACCCATTCCACCCTGCACCATGGCCCCTAGGTCGGTGATGATGTCCCCGAACAAGTTGGGGGTCACTGCGACGTCGAACCACTCGGGATTCTTGACCATCCACATGCAGGCCGCGTCGATATACGCGTGCTCGGTGGAGATATCGGGATACTCCGTCGCCACCTCCGCGAACACGCGCGTCCACAGATCGTGGGCGCGTACGGCGTTGGCTTTGTCAATCAAGGTGACCGTCTTGCGCTTGTTGCGCATTCTGGCCGTCTCGAAGGCGTAGCGAACGGCCCGCTCCACACCCATGCGGGTATAGACCATGGTCTGAGTGGAAACCTCATGGGGCTGCCCCTTGTGAGCAAAACCATGCATGCCCGTGTACGCACCCTCGGTATTCTCGCGGACGATCACCATGTCCACATCCTCTGGTCCCTTATCCTTGAGAGGGCATAGATCGGCGTGGAGCAGCTTGATGGGTCGGAGGTTGATGTACAGATCGAGGTCAAAGCGACACTTGGCAATGATCCCGTATTCCACTTTCCCAGGCTCTAGGCGCGGATCACCGATGGCCCCGAGGAAGATGGCACCCTGTTGCTTGACCTCTTCGAACGCGGCATCCGGAAACATCTCGCCTGTGTCGAGGAAATGCTGGCTGCCGAAGGGGTAGATGGTTTTACGCATGCTGAAGCCGAAGATCTCGGCAGCAGCATCTGTTACTCGCATGGCCTCGGCGGTGACTTCCGGACCGATACCATCTCCGCCGATAATTGCAATGTCGTATGAATTCATGAGTGAGATCAGATGGGTGAGCGCTTCAGACGCTCGTCGGAGTACGGAACATACCTGGAGTGTAGGCCACGATGCGGCCCTCGACCGCACTGGCGGCCACGCTGAGTGGAGAGCCTAGGTACAGACGCCCTGGCCCACTGCGTCCATTGAAATTTCGATTGATGGCGCTGATGGTGACCTGCTCTCGGTCATCAGAAACCCCTGGTCCGCAACCGATGCACGCACCACAACCGGGATCGATGACCTGGACACCGGCGCGCTCGAACACATCTAGGTATCCCATGCGCTTGGCGTAGCCGGCCACAGCCTCTGAACCGAATTGTATCAGCATTTGAGTTCCCGCAGCGACCTGGCGGCCCGCATCGAGAGCCTCTGCCAAGACGAGAGCGTAGAAGTCCATGTCGTGCTCTTTACCCGCAGTGCACGAACCGCCGTAGGCAATATCGATGGACACCTCTTCCAATTCCTCGATGGCCCGGCCGTAGGTGGGGTCACCAGGCTCGGCCACCATAGGCACCAGAGAGGACATGTCGATCTGGTAGACGCCGCCGGAGTACTCCGCTCCCTCATCCGGGGCCACAAAGCGGGCACGGAACATATCCGGGGTGGTACCTTCGCGCCGCTCGGCCATCCACTCAGCAGTAAGGTCGTCGCCTTCGCAGATACCCGAACGTGCAGAACACTCGGTGGCCATGTTGCACAGAGTCGCTCGCTCATCCATCGAAATGGACGCGAGCCCTGGCCCACCAAACTCCATGACGCGATCAAGAGTCTCTTCGCGTTTCGCGTAGGTGTCCAGGATGTGAAGCATCAGGTCCTTGGCCGTCATGCCAGGATTCAACTCGCCCACAAGCTCAAACCGAATGGATTCCGGCACACGCACAATGGTGAAGCCCGACGAAATCAGGCCGGCGTACTCCGTGGAGCCCACGCCGTAGGCCAGGGCATTGCTACCCCCACCCATGCAGGTGTGCGAGTCCGTCGCCTGAATGAAGTCTCCCGGATCCACGAACATCTCGCGGGCCACCTGATGGCAGATCCCTGGCGAGACGCCGTCTTGGGCGGAGTAATCCCGAACACCCGTATGGAGTTGAAACTCTTTTTGTAGATCACGGAGCGTCTGGATCTTGTCGCTGAACGGCGCCATGCGCTCAACACCATCGGCATACAGGAGGTGATCCTCGAAGACGGCGAACTTTGCCGGATTCTGGACCACGTAGTCCTCGCCGTATTCCTGGCTAAGGAAGTGGTGTACCTGGGCGGTGGTAAACTCGTGACTGTAGCCACCATCCACCTTGACTAAGCAGACATCGCCCGGCTGAACGCAAGTCACTCCCCCGTCCTCCGCAGAGTCAGAGACGAGCTTGGCCGCGATGATCTTCTCGGACATGTTCATGGGCCTGGGAGCCGTCGTCAGCTCCGGAACCGAAGCAGCACCACTGGCGTACAAAGCGGCGAACTGAAAGAGTCCGCCGGCCTCAACGATGGCCCCGCTGATTGCATCGAGCCGCGAAGTGAACTCCTCCAGCGCGATTTCCTCTCCAGCCTGGAGACGTTGCAACTGGTCATGATCCCCCATCAACTGGCCGAGGTTGACGTTGTTACGCCCGTGGATGGGTGCAAAGGAGGAAGCGATAACTAGGTGTACGCCACACCAGCGCTCGGCCTGGGGCGCCGTCTCCCGGCTCGAGCCCGTGCCCTTGCGTTGGCCAGAGACGATCACCTCAAAGCCACCGTCCAAAAGCGCGCGTGATTCGAATACCCGCTGTCCTTGTTCATCGAGCAGGCCCGCATAGGCATCGAGAGCGATGTCCTCAGGCCGATGCCTGAAGCAAACCCAAGCCGGGGTCATGGTGTCCGTGTTGATGTCGTCGAGCAGCTCGGCCGGATCCACATCCTGCATGCGCAACTCGGCCTCGCCCCGCAATTGTGCGCCGATGCGAGCTAGGTCCTTGGTCAGGAATAACGCGCGCTTTCCAGGAGTCAAACGCACGACCCTGCGGCCGTCGGCCGCTATGTGAATCAATGGGTTCATGATTGCTCTAGCCCGCCGTATTCTCGATCAACATGGCGATGCCCTGTCCGCCACCGATACAGGCCGAACCCACGCCGTAGCGCTTGCCGCTGCGACGTAATTGATAGCAAAGGGTCAAGATCAAGCGCGTACCCGTGGCACCGAGTGGATGTCCAAGGCTGATCGCGCCGCCGTTCACGTTGCACCGATCGCGATTGAGGCCCAACTCCTTCTCGCAGCCCAGATACTGAGCACTGAAGGCCTCGTTGATTTCGAAGTAGTCCACATCGTCGGTGCTCAAGGAGGCTTTCTCCAAGAGTGACCGGATGGCGGGCACGGGGCCAATGCCCATCTCCTTGGGATCCACACCCACGTAGCTCCAGCCGCGGATGGTTGCCATCACATCCAGACCATCGGCCCTGGCGCGCTCAGCGGTGGTCACCACGACAGACGCCGCACCGTCGACGATCCCGCTGGCGTTGCCCGCGGTCACAGTGCCTTCCTTTCCGAAGGCGGCGCGCAGTCCGCTAAGGACTTCGATGGTGGTCTCGGGCTTGATGTGATCATCGGTATCGATCAAGCGCTCGCCCTTACGGGTCTTGAGAGTCACCGGCGCGATCTCCTCGGCGAAGAGTCCCTCACTGACAGCCTTGGCCCCCAGTTGGTGGCTGCGCAGGGCGTACTCGTCCTGGGCTTCACGGCCGATATCGAGGCGCTTGGCCAAACGCTCTGCGGTCTGCGCCATGTAAGTGTCGGCGTAGGGGTCGTAGAGGCTGGCGAACAAGAGGTCCTGCATCTCGGGCGCCTTGCCAAATGGAAAGCCACGCCGCGCGCCGTACAGCACAAAGGGCGCCTGGCTCATATTCTCCATCCCGCCAGCGAGCACGGTCGTCGCTTCACCCAGTTGGATCAGCTGAGCTGCGCTGACGATGGACTGGATGCCGGAACCACATAGTCGGTTAACGGTCAGCGCCGGAGCGTGCTCAGGAACTCCCGACCGCAAGGCCACGTGACGGGCACCGTAGATCGCATCCGTGGAGGTCTGAAGCGCATTGCCCATGACCACGTGATCGACGCTGGCCGGGTCCACCTTCGATCGCTCGAGGGCTGCCGTGGATGCGTGCACGCCAAGATCGATGGCGGACAGATCCTTGAACGCTCCGTAGCCGGGTGTGCCCACGTATTCGGCCATGGGAGTGCGTGCTCCACCGACGATGACGACTTCTTGACTCATGATTGCTTGTTTCCTGCCTGTTGAATGAACGGCCTACTTGCCTTGGAACGACGCCTTACGCTTTTCGAGGAACGCAGCCATGCCCTCGGCCATGTCTTCGGTGACCGAAGCCTTGCCGAAGAACTCGGTCTCCATCTGCTCACCCTCGGCCTGGGTCACATCCCAGCCACGAAGGATGGCCTGCATCCCGAATCCGATGGCCTGGGGGCCCTTGCTGAGCATGGACTTGACCAGCTTGGCCGTGCCTTCTTCCAAATCCTCGGGCGCGAACAAGCGATTGATCACACCCACACGGTGAGCCTCTTCAGCGGAGACCATGTCGCCCGTCAGGATCCACTCCCGAGCCACGCCGGGACCGGCGATGCGCGAGAGGCGTTGGCTGCCGCCATAGCCCGGGATAATGCCCAGGCTCACCTCGGGCAACCCCATGCGTGCGGTATTGGAGGCCGTGCGCAGGGTGCAGGCGAGGGCCAATTCGCAACCGCCACCGAGAGCGAAACCATTCACCATGGCCACCGAAGGCTTGCCCAGCTCGTCAAGCTTGCGAAGGACGGACTGACCGAAGCCAGCCAGCTTGGCCGCCTCTTCGGACTGGCCCGCCACCTCAAGCAACTCGCCGATGTCAGCGCCGGCCACAAAAGCCTTTTCCCCGGCGCCCGTGATCACGAGCGCACGGATGTCCGCGTCCCCCTTGACGTCATCAAACGCCTCACCCAACTCCAACAGAGTCTGATGGTTGAGCGCGTTCATCTTGTCGGGCCGGTTGATCGTCACGCGAGCGACGGCGCCGTCCTTCTCGAGGAGAATGTTCTCAAATGTCACGGGTAGGTCCTGGATGGAGGTTGGATGAGGAACGAAGACTCAGTCGTTCTCAACGACGGTCATGCGCACGACTTGTACCGGCTCAACCGGGGAGGAACCCTCGCCACCCGGGGTGCAAGCCCCGCCGACAATGGCATCCAACACTTCAAGGCCTTCGGTCAGACGACCAAAAGCTGTGTATTGGTTGTCCAGGAATCCGGCCTCGCCGTGGCAGACGAAAAACTGACTGCCTGCCGAGTTGGGATCTTGGGAGCGGGCCATGGAGAGCACGCCACGCTCGTGGTGCACATCGTTGAATTCAGCGTCGATCTGGTAGCCCGGACCGCCGGTGCCTGCAGGGCCACTGCCACCGTCTTTGGTGTTGGGGCAGCCACCCTGGATCATGAACCCGGGGATGATGCGGTGAAAGCGAGTGCCGTCATAGAAGCCCTCGCGGGCCAGCTTCACGAAGTTCTCCACGTGGCCCGGGGCCAGGTCGGTGAAAAACTCGGCGGTCATATCGCCGGCTTCGGTCTCGATCTTCACGGTCACGTTTGCAGTCGTCTTAGGCATCGGTATGGGTATTTCTTAGAGGTCAGAGTTATCAGGATTGCCCTCGGGGGCGGTTACGACGATGGCTCGCCGAATGATCTGCCGCGTGGGCGGCCTGTGCGTTGCCGGATTGCGAGGGTTGAACCCCGCCTTGACACTATCCACCACCGCTTCCACGGCGGGCATACCCGTCAGCACCTGGCCAAAACCCGTGTACTTACCGTCAAGGCTGGGGTACACGGCGTGCATGACGAAGAACTCGCTGCTGGCCGAGTCAAAGGCGGGAATGGTCTGCCCGTTCTTGTCCTTACTGTCGACGCCAAAGCGCGCCATGGAGAGCACACCAGGCACGTGGCGCTTGGCATTGAACTCGTTCTTCAGAGTTCGAGGCGCAGGGCGCTCGGGTCGAGCACTGCCTGCCTGGACCATAAAGCCGGGCACGACTCGGTGAAACTGGTTGTCGTCGTAGAAACCGGTGTAGACCAGATCGAGGAAGTTACGCACGTGATTGGGTGCCACATCAGGCCACATCTCGGCGCGCAGGGGACCGTGCAGCGTGAGCAGCACGACCTGATAGCCGGAGAGCTGCTCGGCAGACATGGACATGAAGTCCAGCCCTTCCGGCACACCTCGTAGGATGGGGACGCGAACCTCCTGCCCCTCTCCCAGATTCAGGTTCAGTACCAGCTCCGAATCGTCCGCTAGCTTGGCGGTCGCCAGAGCGGGCCCGATGTTGAGGCTAGTCGTGATTCTTTGCTCCGCAGCCAGCGTCAGGTTTGCCCTGACCCTGCGACTTCCCAGAGCCTTGCCCCCCACCGAAAATGCCGCCGGCGACAGCGCCCATGCGGGGACCTCAGTCGCAGCTCCCGCCGCCTGGATGCTCAATTCAACCTCGAAGCTCTCGCCCTCGATGTAGACCTCGGGCACGGATAGCGCATAGCTAACTTCTGCTGCCTCGGGCTCCTGAATACAGAAGGCCCCCGCAGCGAGCGCGAGAGAGCCGAGACCGGAAACGACGTAAGTAGTGCTCATGATTTTTTGTCCCCTTCCCAGCTGTAGTACCCCTCGCCCGTCTTGCGGCCCAACTTGCCCTCGGCCACCTTGCTGCGCAGGCTGGCGGGCACCGAGAAGGCGGGCTCATCGGGATAGCGCTCGGTCCAGCCCTCAAGAATGAAGAGGGTGGTGTCGAGCCCCACGTAGTCGGTCAAGGTCAGGGGCCCCATCGGGTGGCCGCAACCAAACTGCATGGCCGCGTCAATATCTTCCTTGCTGGCGTCGCCGCGATCGAGCATCTCGATGGCCTGCACCATGTAGGGCACGAGCAATCGGTTGACCACGAAGCCCGGAGTATCCTTGCAGGAGACGGGGGTCTTCCCGCAGGCGCTCCCGAAGGCGCGCGCGGCCTCATGGACATCCGCATCGGTCTCGTCGGTGCGTACGACCTCGACCAGACGCATGAGCTGCACGGGATTGAAAAAGTGTAGGCCAACGAAGCGTTCAGGACGGCCCGAGGCAATCGCCATCTCCCCGATGGGGAACGAAGACGTGTTGGAAGCGAAAATGGTCTCGGGCTTGCAGGTGCCGCCCAACTCGCTGAAGAGGCTCTTCTTCGCGTCCAGGTTCTCGACGATGGCCTCCACAACCAGGTCACAGTCGGCAAGGCTGGCCTTCTCTGTACTGGAAGTGATGCGCCCGCGTGTCTCCGCCACCCAGGCCTGAGCCTCGTCCTCGCTCATCTTGCCCTTCTCGACTTTCTTGGAAGCCAGCTTGGCGAGGCTCTTCTCGATACGCGCCATACCTTTGGCCAGGGCGCCCTCGTCCATCTCAAAGGCAACGACGTCGCAGCCACCCTGGGCAGCGACCTGAACAATGCCGTGGCCCATGAGGCCACATCCGACGACTCCGACTTTCTTGATTTCCATGGGTGCGTTCTGGTGGTTGGTCCGGAGCAAGGGGTGCGTCCGAAGGGAGGTGAAGGGTCGAGCGTCAGCCCGGTGTATTCGAGGGGTCCTCGCGGTGGAAAGCGGCGGCCAGACCCATGCCGCCTGAAATGCACAGGCTGGCCAGTCCGTGGGTCCCTCCACGGCGCGCCAGTTCGTGCAGGAGCGTGACGACGATGCGGGCACCTGTCGCCCCAATCGGGTGGCCCAGGGCGATGGCCCCGCCATTGACGTTGAGTTTTCCCGCGTCGAAGCCCATCTCGCTCTGGCAGGCCAAGACCTGCGCAGCAAAGGCCTCATTCAACTCGATCAGATCGTAGTCGCCCAAGGCCAGCTCATTCTGACGCTGTAACTGTTCGAAGGCCGGGACCGGGCCTAGGCCCATAATGGTGGGATCCACCCCTCCCGCAGCAATCTCGCCCACGTAAGCGAGGGGCTCAAGGCCCATCTCGCGGGCCGTGTCTTCGCCCATGAGTAGCACCGCGGCCGCACCATCAGTGATGCCCGAGGCGTTGCCCGGGGTGACGGTGCCCTCGTCCGCAAAGACGGCCGGTAGTTTTGCAAGCCGCGCCATATCCGTGTCGGGCCGCAGGTGTTCATCAGCGCTAACGGTGACCGTCTCCTTACGCCCCACGACCTCTACGGGGCTCAACTCCGCATCGAAGCGCCCGGCCTCAACGGCCGCACCGGCCTTGTGCTGGCTATCCAAGGCGAAGGCGTCCTGCTGCTCGCGCGTGATCGAGTACTGCCCGGCCAACTTCTCAGCGGTCGCACCCATGAGCATGTCCGCTAGGGGGCAATGAAAGCCGTCCTGATACATCGAGTCGACGACCTTGCTGTGGCCCAAGCGATAACCGCGCCGCATCTTGGGGAGGAAGTAAGGCAGGCCGCTCATGCTCTCCACGCCACCCGCCACAACCACGTCAGCGCGGCCCAGGCGAATCGAGTCCGTGCCGAATTGAATGGCCTTCAAGCCGCTGCCGCAGGCCATGTTGACGGTGGTCGCGGTTGTGGTCTCAGGGATTCCTGCCCGCACGGAGATCTGACGTGCCACATTCGGACCGCCTCCTGCCTGGCGGCCATTCCCCATGAAGACCTCTCCCACGCGCTCGGGGTCGACCGTGGAGCGCGCGAGCAGGTCTGTCACCAGTGACGTCCCCAAGTCCGCAGCGGACAGGTCGGCAAAAGAACCCAGGTAGCGCCCAATGGGCGTTCGCAAGGCATGGGTGATCACCACGCCGCGGCCAGCCGGGTTCGATGCTGTGGTGGAGTGTGTGCCCATGGGTAGTCCCTGCAGATCTCAGGTGCCGCGAGCGGCCTCGCCAAGTGCGAAGGAAGCTGGTGCGGCCGGGTCTGGGCGGGCTCTCGCCTGCTCAAAACGCGACATCCGCGACCGTGCCACGCCCGCGCGTCCCTAAGATTTGGGCCAACCAGGGTAGTGCCCCCTCGTTTGACCTTCAAGACGTCCTGGCAGTCCTTGTGAGGGCTAGGCTCCGCCTCGGGAGGGCAGTACCAGGGAGATTCTGCCCCCCAGGTTCTTCCCGTGGCATACTGGGAGCCTGCCCCACATGCCTTCCCCCACCCACGCGACCCCCAGGCTGGCCAGATCCAGCGCGCCAGGCTCCAAGGCGCACATCGAGACCCTCATCAGTCTCCTGGAGGACGACAGCCCCGTCGTGCAGGCCGAGGTGAGGGGGGAGTTCTCGCGCTTGGGCAAGACCGCCTACCCAGCGCTTGAGCGAGCCGCCCGTAGCGGCCCGGCCCGTCGACGGGCACGAGCCCGCCAATTCCTGTTGAGCATCGCACGCCGCCGGCAGGTGCGCCGCTTGATTCGCTACGCCGCTCGATCCAAGCACGACCTGGAGACAGGCCTCTTCCTGCTCGATAGGCATGCCAACCCTGCGGCCGACACCCGTGCCCATCGCCGCGTCCTCGACATCTACGGGAACAAACTGCACAAGCGGATTCAGGTTCTGACTCCGGGAGAAGCCAGGGTCGAAGCCTTCGTGCAGTTTATGGCCGAAGAGATGGGCTTCGCAGGCGCCTTGGATGACTACCACCATCCCTCGAACATCTACCTCTCCAGCGCCATTGAGCGACGCACCGGGATGCCGCTGACCCTCTGCGCCATCTACTCCTTTGCGGGTCGCCGTGCAGGTCTGCAAGTAGGCCTACTACCCTTCCCGGGCCATGTCCTGCTCGCCGTTCACGAGGCAGGCCGACTGTTCATTCTTGATCCATTCGGGGGCGGAAAGCTAGTCGACAAACAGCATTGCGCCCGCTACCTAGCCGCACATGAGGTGCCCTACTCAGACGAGTACCTGCGCGATGCCAGTGACACGCACATGCTTCTCCGCCACGTGAGCAATCTTGTACACAGCTGCAAGCTGCGAGGTCGCTGGAGGGATGCGCGAGATCTGGCTCAGGTTCAAACAGTACTCCGCCTAGCCGAAGCGTAGGGCGGCCCCAATCGGGATGCGCGCGGTGTGCTCGAACATGCATCGCACAACGTATTGATGGATTAGACGTCCCGTGATCCCAATCTGACCCTACGCTCTTGTAATCCACCGTTTCGGGTAAACAGGTGAGTGCACCAATTTTCTTTTGTCGGACCAATAGAAGCAATGAAGAACCCTCTCAGTTCGCCCCTTTCGCCAGGATGCGCCGGCCCCGCGTTATTCTCCAAATTTTTGGTGGCGATGACCCTCGCCATTCATTGCGTGGTCGGCACAGAAGCAGCATCGGCTCAGTACAACGAACGACCGGACCTGGTGGGTTCGGGGAGCAAGGCGGTTGATTCGAGTGGCCGCTCGATTAAAAATAAACGTATTCGCGCCATCCACCACACCGACCCCACAGCACTGGGGGGCACGGCGGCACTGATTCAGCGCGACCCTTTCCTCGCTTACCAGTTGGGTCGCAATCTCAATTTCAGGGAGTTCCGCACCCGCGACGGAGTATTCTCCGCGATTGGCAACCTCGGCGGCGGCATGCCCGACGGGACAACGGCCAAGATCACGGCTAACAATCAATTGAGCTGCGCAGGCTGCCATAACCTCCCGCAGGGAAACCCGGGAGGGGGGGTTAGCTTTCATAAGGAAAGCGGCTTCTCCCGCAATTCCCCTCACTACTACGGGGCGGGAGTAGTCGAAATGCTCAGCCTGCAGATCCGTTCCCAAATTCTGTTGGACGCCGACACCAATGGTGATGGTTGGATCAACATCGCCGAGGCCAGCTCCGCTCCACCCGTGACGGTGGAAACGTATTCCGGAGGGCCTGTTGTCAATTACGGGTCACTGGCACTGTCTAACGGCCTTACCGGCAGCCCAAGCCTCAACAACATATTCCGCGTCTGGTATGTCGACTCAACCGGTAGTCCGGTCAGTGGCGCACAAGGTGTCGACGGAATAGCCACAGCAGGTTTCAATTTCAGCATGATCGTCTGGGGTTGGGGGCAGGGCAAAGGCCGTAGTGCGCTGAACCCCACCAATAGGGTGTTCTTCTGGGACCCAGCCACCGCACACAGCGGGCTTGATGCATTTGACCCTTCAACGACAAATGACCCAGACGGCAATGGAGTCAGCCTACCGACAATTCCAGGCGCGATTCAGTTCCCGGCAACGCACCGCCCACCTGACGATGGTTCCGTTTTGGACCCGCTCGGATTCAGTCGCGTCGATCCGGACGGCGACCAGTACTTGAACGAGATCAGTGAAGGGGACCTTGATCTCGCGGAGTGGTTCATGCTCAACCTGCCCCGGCCCACTTTCGCTGGATCGAAGAAGGACTTCCATATGGGCTTGAGGCTCATGGAACACATGAAATGCACGACCTGCCACAAGGCTCGTTGGGACATCAAGCCGCAAGACGCGACCTTTGATGGAGATCGTCGCCTCTTCGATCTCGACGTGGTTTGGAACACATCTACCGAGCAGATTGAAGGCTCCTTGGATCCGCTCTACACCAAGGCCGGCTTGGACTACATACCCAATCGTGACGGATTTACGGTCACGGGTATTTTCTCTGATTTCAAGCACCACAACATGGGTAAAGGATTCAAGGAGAGGGACTTCGGTGGAATCGAAAACACCATCTGGAGAACTCCGTTCCTTTGGGGTGTGGGAAGTGGTTTCCCTTGGGGTCACGACGGTCAATCCCTAACTATCGAACACGCAATCCTCCGCCATGGCGGCGAGGGAACGGGTTCAAAAATGGCCTACAAGAACGCAACACCTACAGAGCAGGCACGATTGCTAGAGTTCCTTTCGAACTTGGTGCTCTACGATATTGAGAGCTTGCCGGCCGACATCGACGGTGACGGCCTGATTTCATCATCCTTCATGGTGGCGGGAATGAACACTGAACTGGAGCGGTTCAATGCGGAGTGGTTGTTCAATACACCGCTTCAGATCCAGGGACCCGTAACCGTTGCTGGTAAAGTGATCAACTCCTTTGCAGGCATCAACATCGATCAGGCCTATCAGCAACTGGCCCCCTATCGCATCGACCCAGACAATGATGGCTGGCCGACGGTCTGGGATGCTGCTCCGGGGATACTGGGCTATAAAGACGGCGTGAACTGACCGGTCCGAGCCAGAAGCAAGAGCCATAGCACTCCGAGGGAAATCGATGGTTCTTCCTCCCACTTAGCGGGCAGGAGAGCCTCCCTTGGAGCGAGAGCCGGCTCTACTTGAAAGCGACCGACACGGCCTCGCTGAACCCCGAAGGAGCGCCAGCGGGATTGCGGTGCCAATACTGGAAGTTCCATGTTTCACCGGGCTGAATGGAGGCTCCGCCCGAGGAAGGGATCCCGAACCCCGGACCGCCTGAGGCCGAGCTAGAGATGTCGGTGGTGAAGGTCCCGGCCGCCGAGATCGCACCCAGATCCAAGCGATAGCGGCTCAGGAGCCCACCCACCACGCACAGATCCCCCACAGCTCCCGCCGGGTTCGTGACAACAGAAGAGCCGGCTCCAATCAATAGGTAGGTGAATTGGCTTGGTGGGCCGTTACTCAGATCAATGCTTATCGGGCTCAGGAGATCGCAGCCCGACACGCCGATACCCGTGACATTGCTAGAGCTACCACCACCGACGGTGCAATAGAGGTTGGTACATGCCAACAGGTCGTACTGGTAGGCAGAGCCGGCATCATTGATGGCGCCAAGGTCATCAGCGACCGCGCCCACGAACAGAATGTCGTTGAGGAGGCGTACGCTACCCCCGAATCGGTCGCCAGCTGCGCCGTCGCCTGCCACGATCTTCGATTCAAGCGCACCGGTTGCCACGTCAAGAACGTAGGCCGCTCCGGAATCTATTCCCAATGAATTGCTGTAAGCCGCGCCGACTGCAACCCGCGTACCACCCAAGTCCAAGCCATAGCCAAACTCATCATTCGCAGCTCCGTCTGGCGCCCTGTACTTGGCCAGTTGGCTTCCCGAGGCCACGTCAAACACATAGATGGCACCGGAATCCACCGCGCCCAAGAAATCGCGCTTATGGGCGCCAACAACAGCCAGCCCCCCCTCCATGTCCAGCTTCCAACCGAATTGATCGCCTGTTGACGTGTCATTACCGAGAAGCTTGTGAACCTGAGCGCCTGTTGCAGCGTCAAAAATGTAAGCAGACCCCGCATCCGTGCCGCGATCATCATCGTAGTGCGCTCCGACCAAAACGAGACCATTGTCGATGGCGACAGTCCAGCCCATCCGGTCCATCGTTGTCGCATCATTCTGTACAAGCGAATGCAACTGAACACCCGTCGTCCAATCGAAGACGAAGGCCTCTCCACTGTCGACAGCCGCTCCATCCCGCGTGTGGCCTCCGACCGCGGCGAGGTTTCCTTCTGCAGCCACCCCGATTCCAAAGTGTCCTTTCACGTCCAGAGTCCCTGGCACCAGTCGACCAACTTCCAACCCACTGGAAAGATCGTAGACATACACACATCCCACCATGGACACCCCACCAATACTGTGATGCGGGCACCCGATGAGTACGTGGCCATTCTCGATGGCAACGCTGAAGCCGAACTTGTCGTTCGAAGCTCCATCGGCCGGGACAATCTTGTAGAGCTCCTGCCCCGTTGTTGTGTCAAAGACGTAGGCCGCTCCCATGTCCACTCCGTTCACGACAGCATTACGCGACCCGACTACCGCATACGCTCCCTCGGCGTCCACAGCATGCCCAAAGGCCTCAGCCGGCCCGGCATCCGAGGCCACGTATTTGAACGATTGGGTTTGAGCCTCGAGATCTGCAGCGAGAAAGAGCAGCGCTGCGAGCAGCAGATATGTGTGGTTCAACATGCGAAATACAAACGGGCGGGGGAATGGGCTCGGGCCAGCAATCCACCGAAGCGGATCGCCATTGCGCAGATGTGATCCAATATAGAGTACCCCACCAAAGACGAAATAAATCGTGCAAGACTAGCCAGCGGCTCCTGCCTCATGGCGGGGACGGAATTCGACGCATGGGGCCGGAAAAAGTTCCCATTTTGGGCCGCACTGCGCCAGTGCTACGCGCGACCAGATGAACCTAGACCATGCGGGCCACTACCGGAGCATGGTCGGAAGGCTTCGGCCCATCGCGGGCTTCTAGTGCCACGTGAACCGAGGTGCACGCATCGAGAGCGGGGGGCGACATGAGGAAGTGGTCGATGCGCATGCCCGCCTTGCGCTGCCAGCCACGGCTTCGGAAATCCCACCAAGTGTACTGGCCCGGCTCCTCGTTATGCTTGCGGAACGCATCAGAGAAGCCGCAGCCCATTATCCGCGCCAGGGCGTCCCGCTCGGGTTCCGAACACAGCACCTTGTCGCGCCAGGCATCTGGATCGTGAACGTCGCGATCGTCAAAGGTGATATTGAAGTCACCCGTCAGGACGACCTTCTCGCTCATGTCGTAGCGCTCATCCACCAGGTCGTGCAGCTGTTCTAGCCACTTGAGCTTGTAGGCATATTTGGGATCCCCCACCTCACGGCCGTTGACCACGTACAAGTTCAAGAGCATCACGTCTCCACCCACGATGGCCCCCAAGACCCGCGCTTCGGCTCCCGGTTCATCGTCGGGGAATCCTGTAAAGATGTCCTCAATGCCAACCTTGGAAAGTATGGCTACGCCGTTGTAGGTCTTCTGACCATGAGTCACGACCTGGTACCCCAAGTCCTCAAATGGCTCGCGCGGGAAAAGCCCATCCACGACCTTGGTTTCCTGGAAGCAGACGACGTCGGGCTGCTCGGCTTCCAGCCAGGGCAACACCCGCGGCAGGCGAGCGCGCAGGGAATTCACGTTCCAGGTAACTATGTCCACCTGCGGATCGTAACTTCTGGCCATGGCTACTCCCAGTCACAAACGCCTCCTGTGGGTGGCCGTCCTACTCTCCATCGCCACGGCCATCGGAGCTAACCACCGCGCGAGCAAGGGCCAAAGCGCCTTGCTGAAATGGGAGGCCGACTTTGTGAGGCTGGAATCTGGTCAGACCCTCTACGGTCGGGGGCCAGCCTTCGGCGACGGGCCCACAGCCGAGGGCTACCCAACTCTTCCCTTTAGCCTGCTTCTGCTCAGCCCCTTCCGAGCTCTGGGCCCCAGCTTGGGCCCCCTGGCCTGGGCCCTGTTCAAGATCGGATTGGCCTAGTGGATTATCCTACGTGCTTACGAGCTTGCGGCAGGGAGTGCTAGCCGCTTTCCACCCTGGGCAGCGTGGGTGGTGTTGCTGCTGAGCGTGCGGGTGCTGCACTCCGACGTGCAGCACGGCAACGTCAATATCCTAGTGGGCGCAATCGTGCTAGCTGCGTTCAGCACCTGGGAGAAGGGCTGGGACTTGCGGTCGGGCCTGCTATTCGGAGTAGCGGCGGTGCTCAAAGTGACCCCGCTACTAGGTCTGCTGTACCTGGCCCGCAAGGGAAGCGTTCGCGGGCTAGTGGGTGTTGCTCTAGGGGTATTCCTGTGTACCTGGGTCATTCCCGCGCTTTGGCTTGGATGGGAGATCAACCTGCAGCTCTCGCGTGAATGGTGGCACCAGATGGTTGGCCCATACCTGGCGGGCGCCCCCCTCACGATTGTTCAGACCGAGCAGATCAACCAGTCCATGTTGGGTGTTGGCGCACGCTGGTTGACGGACTGCATAGCCATCGTCGCTCGCCCGCCCATTCATCCGAGCGATACATCCATCCACCTTCTGAGCCTCTCACCCGAGGTCTTTCGGTGGGTGCATCGCGTCGGCTGCGCCTTGGTTCTCCTCCTGCTCTGGCGCTCCATCCGCCCGCGAATGGAGCGTGGCAGGTCCATTGTCCTGGGCGAGGCCGCCATGGTGGCGCTGTCCATGCTGATCCTCTCCGAACGGAGCTGGAAGCAACACTACGTCCTCCTGCCGTTGGCCCTTACTTTCCTTACCTGGACCCTAGATCAGGACTTGCTCACGCCGGGCCTGCGGCGCCTGGGCTGGACGGCACTGGCGTGGGTCGCTCTCCTCATCGGGCTGAGTGGGGATGCGGTGCTGGGAGACCGGGGCGCGGACCTGGCTGAGGCCTATGGGGTGTGGTTTTGGGCCGCGGCGCTCCTGCTTGGGACGCTGAGCGCCCTATTGAGGCACAGAAGCCGGGAATGCGAGCCTTTGGGCTCCCCCCGGTCCCCTTAGCGCCGTCGAGTCACTATCCTACTCGCCCTTCAACTCTGCGCCGCCGGATCAATTACCCCGCGCAGACCTCCCCTGACGAATCCGAATACAAACACTTGAGTCAAACTAGTCGAGACAACCGTGGCCCGCGGCGGGCAGCAGGTAACAACCGAGGCGGTCCCCGCAGTGGCAAAGCAGGCGGTGCGGGCAAGCCCCGCAACAGTTCAGCCAACGCTGAACCCCTGCAGCCCGTCCTGGACGTCCCCCCCATCGAAACCTTTTCCGAGTGGGACCTGGGACCGGAAGTCCAGGCCGCCATCGCTGGCATGGGCATTGTCAAACCGACTCCCATCCAAGCACTGACGATCGGTCCAGTACTTGATGGTAAAGACGCCATCGCTAAAGCGGAGACCGGAACAGGCAAGACCCTCGCCTTCGGGGCCCCCATGATTGCCAAGGTGGATGCCGGCCGCACCACGGTGCTTGGCCTGGTCCTCTCCCCCACCCGCGAACTTTCCGAACAGGTGCACGAGGTACTCAAGGAACTTGGTGCCGCGCGTGGCATCAAGACGGCATTGATCGTGGGCGGTGAGCCCATGCGGCCTCAGGTGCTCGCCCTCCAAAATGGGGCGCAAGTTGTAGTCGGGACGCCCGGCCGCGTGCTTGACCTTATGAATCAAGGCTTCTTGTCATTTCCGTGGACGGAGTTCGCCGTACTCGATGAAGCCGACAAGATGCTAGAGATCGGGTTCATTGACGACATCGCCAAAATCCTCGCCGCCTGCAATGAAGATCGCCAGACCCTGCTCTTCTCAGCGACCTTCCCACCGGCGCTCCTGAAGCTGGCACGGACCTACACCAAGGACCCCATCGAAGTCGCTACAGCCTCTGGCATGGCGACGGTGGACAACATCGCCCAATTCCACCTGAAGGTCACCGATGAGAACCGCGTACGCGGGCTGTCGATGATGATTAACTCCAGTGCGGAGAGTGATGTGTTCCTGGTGTTCTGCGAGCGGCGGACCGACGTAGACCGACTCATGCGTCGCCTCGAGCGTGAGCGCTTCTCCGTGAAGGCCCTACATGGTGGCTACGATCAGGCTTCGCGCTTTCGAGTTATGACGGCATTTCGCACAGGCGATGTGAAAGTCCTGCTCGCCACCGATGTCGCCTCTCGAGGGTTGGACGTGTTGCACGTCACCCACGTGGTCAACTTCGGGGTCCCACGCGACATCGCCGATTACACCCACCGCATCGGCCGCACCGGCCGTGCCGGTAGAAACGGTACGGCTGTAACCATGGTTAGTCCCGAGGACGACCGTCGCTGGTCGTCCCTTTGTGACCAGGCCACCTACGAAATCCCCGAGGCAGACAGCCCGCGCTCCGTGCACCCCAAGCGCGAGCCAGGCGAGAAGAAGTCAACGGAGAAACCCAAGCCACAAGCCAGCACTCCCGAGCCGGAACCGGCGGCGGATATGAGCTTGGAGCAAGCGCCCGACTCCAGCAGCGCCCCCGCCGCAGGATTCGGTCTTGGCATCATGGAATCGGAGCCCCCTGTCGCAGATTCCCAGCCGGAGACTCCAGCAATCCCTGAGCCGCAACCCGAGCCCGAAATGGCTCCCATCGCAGAGCCCGAAGCTGAAACCGACCATGGGTCGGGATTCGGCGCGGGCTTGTAGGAACAGGAACGGATCGATGTCTGGCACAAACCCCTACCAAACGGGCACCTCTACGAAGCTGCCGCAGAAGCCCTACCGCCTCACGTTCATGCCCATGGACGTGACGCTGGAGGTCCACCCGGACCAGCTGCCCGCCTCGGGTGAAGGTCTTCCAGGGTCCATTCTCGACATCGCGTTGGCCAACGGGATCGATGTGGACCACGCCTGCGGTGGAGTATGCGCCTGCTCCACATGTCACGTCATTATTCGCGAGGGAGAGGGTTCTTGCCCCGAGCCCACAGAAGACGAAGAGGACATGCTCGACAACGCGCCGGGTCTTGAGCTGGGCTCGCGTCTAGCTTGTCAGGCCGTGCCCAATGGCAGCAGTCAGGTGACGGTCGAGATTCCCAACTGGAACCGCAACCATGCCCAGGAAGCGAGCCACTAGGAATGGACGCGCACCTCGCCAACCCTCGCGGCTTCTGTGCGGGGGTCGACCGTGCCATCGAGATTGTCAAGCGTGCCCTGGAGAGATACGGCGCCCCCGTGTACGTGCTGCACGAAATCGTTCACAACAAGCATGTGCTTCAAGACCTGGAGTCACGCGGCACCGTCTTCGTCCGGTCCCTCGATGAGATCCCCAGCGGTGGGGTCACGATCTTCAGCGCACATGGGGTCTCCGATGCCATCGTGCGCGAGGGCCGCGAGAGAGGCCTGCAGGTCATCGACGCCACCTGTCCGCTGGTAACCAAGGTCCACAACCAGGCCATCCACTACGCCAACAATGGCCGGGAAGTCATCCTGATCGGGCATCCGGGCCATCCCGAGATGGAAGGCACCCAGGGCCGCATCCCCGGCAAGGTGCACATCCTCTCCACCGTTGCGGAAGTCGAGGCCCTAGAAGTGGCAGACCCGGCAAGGCTGGCCTACGTCACGCAGACAACCCTCTCCGTCGATGACACCCGCGATGCCATTGAAGCCCTCACCCAGCGCTTCCCCACCATCCAGGGCCCCGACGTAACGGACATTTGCTACGCCACGCAGAACCGACAGAACGCGGTCAAGGGACTGCTTCCCAACGTGCAGTTGCTGCTCGTGGTGGGCTCATCCAACTCATCCAATTCCAACCGACTGCGCGAGCTGGGAGAGCGTCACGGCGTGCCCTCCTACCTCGTCGACCATCCCGATCAGATTCAATCGGAGTGGGTCGATGGTGTCACAGAAGTCGGTGTCACGGCCGGCGCCTCGGCGCCCGAATCTCTAGTCAAGCTGGTGTTAGGTCGCCTGACGGAGTTGGGCGTTTCGGCGTGCCACGAAATGCCTGGCAAGCTGGAGACGGTCGTTTTCCAGATGCCGGCTGAGTTGAACTGATCTCTGGAATTCAAATATGCTCAGTGCCGAGTATGCGTGAGATCCTCTTCAAGGGACTGATGTCCGGGCTTGCCTGGACCCTCTTCCCACTCCTTGTGTTCAGCCAGTCGTTCGGCCGCTACCCCACATGGTGGATGCTGATCTGCGGCTGCCTAACCGGCGTTCTGGTAACGCTGCTCCTGCGATCCACAGGCCGCGGTCTCGGCCCCCGCTCCCGGCTCCTGCTGTGTATTCCCACCGTCTTCTTGGGGGAGGCGCTTTGGGCTCTGCTCTTGACGCTCCCCATCGTTAGCGAGGGGAAGTGGCCCGAGCGGTGGTATGAGTTGACCCTGGGGATTTACTACACCAACGTCCTGAGCCTCTTCATTCTCCTGTTCGCCCCGCTGGCATACCTGAATGCCTGGTGGGTGCTGGACTCCGATGGCGCGGACAACGGCTAAGGACGCGGGACTCCTAGAACTTCCAGCCGACAGTCAGGAGATAGAGGCTGTCCACTCGATCAGCGCCGGAAGCGGGAGTATTGTCCCAGTCCATGACCCACTGCACCTGTGCGAACATGTTGTCGCCGAGGGTAGCCTTCGCGCGCGTGTCGAGCTTTGAGTACACGTCTGCGGTATCCCCCACACTGGGATAGACCTCTGCACTCTGCAGGAATTCCCAGCGGTCGTTCGGCTTCCACCCCAGGTTGTAAGCCATTCGAGCGGCCATGTAGCTTTGGGATTCGGATGCGGCTTCTTCTTGATTGAACCAGGTCAGGCCCAACTCAGCGGAGGCATCCCATTTGTCCGTAGCGAGGAACTGACGCCCGGCACCCGCGCCAAGCGTTGTCCGCAGATCGACACCGGCCTGTGCGTCAGCTTCCGCACTGGACTGAGCTAGCCAATAAGTCTTCTCCGTGAAGAATCGGTCGTACTGGGCCTTCCCGAACGACTTGCGCTGGGTGATGAGATCCGATTCCTGCGAGAAGTTCCAGGAGAGCCCGAAGGTATAGCGCGACTCGGCGAGCTCTTTCTTTGCATCAGCCGTGGCGGAGGCCTTCTTGAGATCGGTATTACCCTCGGTCGCACTGAGGCCTGCAGTCACGGCTCCCGTCCATACGGGTTTGGGTTCGACGTCTTGAGAGGCCGCGAGGGCCGTGAGGAGCAGGGGGAGAAGCATGGGAGGCTGGGTTGGTGGAAAATGGAGAGGAGTGTTTACCCGGGAAGGCGACGGGAGGGGAAGAACACGGTGAGATTTTTTTGGAAGCGCCGGAGGGAGTAGATGACCCTCAAAAGCGAGGCGCGCAGCCCACCATCCACCAGGTCAACTAGCTTCGATCAGCGCCACTTCCTCTAACCCGAACCGTCGACCATCCCTGACGATACGGGCGAACGAGCGATCCGCGTCGTGATAGAACATCCCGATCCACCCTTCGCGAGCCGCCTCCTCAAGCAGAACCGAGCGCTGCTCATAGGAGAGGCCGGCGTTCACGTCGTACGCCATGATGTACGGGGGCTGAATGTGATGGGTCGTAGGCACGATGTCCGCCCAGAATACAGCCGTTTCGCCGGCGGCCTTCTCGTTGACAGTCACCAAGCAAACCCCATCTGAATGACCACCGACGTGACGCACTTGCACCCCGTCAAAGAGCTCCAGGCTCTCGACATCACGCGCATCAAACACCTCGACTAGGCCAGCGGCCTCCAAGGGAATGGCATCCTCGGGCCGGTAGGATCCTCGCCTGATAGGGTCAGGGTTCTTGGCCATCTCGAACTCCACAAGCGGCATGAAGTGGCGCGCATTGGGAAACAGCGGAGTGGGCACGCCATCCCTCTCTTCCACGAAGCTGCCAATGTGATCCCAATGGCAGTGGGAAGCCACCACCTCGGTGATCTCTTCGGGCTCGACGCCGCAAGCGGTCACCGTCTCCCTGAGGCTCGTGCTGCGGTCGATGTGGTAGATCGCGCGCAACTTGTCCGACCACCGATCTCCCACCCCTCCCTCCACCACAATCTTCTGGCTGCCCCGTTCGAGCAGGTAAGGGCGTAGGGCCAATCGAATCGTGTTGTCTTCTGCGGGAGGCGTCATGGGCCGCCAGATCGTGGCGGGAACAACGCCCCACATAGCTCCTCCATCTAGGCGGAAGAACCCATCGGAGAGGGCCGTTACGCGCCACTCCCCTACCATCACACTCTCTCGGGTCCAGGGAGCGGAATTGGAGGGGGCGGTCATGGGATCGGCCTTAGCCTACGCTCTTGGCTTCCCGCAGAATCAGGCGTGAGATTACTAGACGTTGAATCTCACTCGTGCCCTCACCGATGGTGCACAGCTTGGCATCACGCCACATGCGCTCCACAGGGTAGTCGCGGGTGTAGCCGTAGCCACCGTGGATCTGGATTGCGTCGTAGGTCACTTTCATCGCGACCTCTGAGCTCATCAGCTTCGCCATAGCGCCCTGCTTGGAGAAAGGCAGGCCCGCGTCCTTGAGTCGCGCGGCGTGGTAGACGAGATGGCGCGCGGCCTCAATCTGCATCGCCATATCCGCCAGCTTGAATTGCACGGCCTGTTGGTCTGCGAGGGTCTTGCCGAAGGCCTCCCGCTCGGTGGCGTAGCGCAACGACTCACGGTAGGCGCCTTCGGCAATGCCAAGGGCGAGGGCGCCAATGGAGATGCGTCCCCCATCGAGAGTTTTCATGAAGGTTTTGAAGCCGTCTTTCTGGGAACCCAGCAGGTGACCGGCCGGAATACGCGCATCCTCGAACACTAGGCTGGCCCAATCCGACCCCCGCATGCCGAGCTTGACCTCACCCTTCTCAAGGCTGAAGCCGTCCACATCACGGGGCACGACGAAGGCACTAATACCCTTGGCTCCAAGCGACTTGTCGGTCACGGCGGTGCAAATGAAAACGCCCGCATGGTTGGCGTTCGTAATGAAACACTTCCGTCCGTTGAGGACGTACTCGTCCCCATCCAACACAGCTGTAGTCTGAGTGCCTCCAGAATCGGAGCCGGCACCGGGCTCGGTAAGTCCATAGGCCCCCATGTACTCCCCCGAGATCAGGCGGGGTACGTACTCAGCCGCGAGGTCCGCGGTCCCCCACCGGAAAATGGGATAGGTCCCAAGGCTGACGTGGGCAGCAAAGGTTAAGCCCGTCGAACCACAGACTTTGGAGAGCTCCTCCACCGCTAGGACGTAGGCCAAGGTGCTCGAACCCGACCCGCCCAACTCCTCAGGAAACGGAATGCCCGGGAGCCCTAACTTGACGATCTTATCCCACAGCTCTTTCGGGAAGCGGTGGTTCTCGTCGATCTCTGCGGCGATGGGAGCCACTTCGTTCTGGGCGAAGTCGGCGACCATTTCCTGGATCATGCGCTCGTCCTCGGTGAGGTCGAAGGCGTGCTGAATACCGGGCAATTCGTTCATGGATTCTTTCTGTGTCATGGCTGGGCGCGACGTCAGTCGAGTTCGATTTGCCAACCCGCCGAACGGCGAGCTGCTGTTTCATGTTTCTCCCGGCCAGAGGCTGAGGAACTCTCCCCGTTCTCACGGTAGAATTCGGTCGAAGTCCCAGCGCCCACCCACTCGATCAATGCACGCCGCGAGAATTTCCATTCGCGACCGATCTTGCGCGCGGGAAGGGCTTCGGCGTGGAGAACCTTGTTGAAGGTTTTCACGCTTACGCCAAGGAGTTCGGCAGCTTCGTCGATGTTAAGGATGTCGCGATCGGAACTTGTGCTCATTGCTGTTGCCTCGGCAGGGCGATTAATGGTCTGAGGAGGGGGCAGGGTTACTTCAGAAGTTGGCGGGCGATAACGAGTCTTTGGATGTCAGTGGCGCCTTCGTAGATCTCCGTAATGCGCGCATCACGGAACAGGCGTTCCACGTGGAATTCGTCGGTGTAGCCCGCGCCGCCGTGAATCTGCAGGCATTCATCTGCGCAGAAGTTCGCGGTCGTCGAAGCGGCAAGCTTTGCTTGCGCCGCTTGCATTCCGCAGGGCTTACCTTGGTCGCGCAACCATGCCGCGCGTTGGGTCAGGAGGCGGGCAGCATCGAGGCGCGTGGCCATGTCCGCTAGTTTCCACTGCACGGCCTGGAACCGCCCAATGGGCTTGCCGAACTGCTCGCGCTCTTGGGCGTAGCTCACGGAAGCCTCCAAGCACGCTCGGCCGATCCCCAGTGCCTGGGCAGCGATGCCGATACGCCCACCGTCGAGGGTATCCATGGCAATCGGAAAACCCCGATGGAGTTCACCCAACAGAGCCTCTGCGGGCACACGACAATTCTCAAAGATCAGCTCCGTCGTCGACGAGCCACGCAGGCCCGTCTTCTTCTCTTTCTTGCCGACCTTATAGCCGGGCGTCTTGGCATCGACCAAGAAGGCGCTGATCCCGCGCGCCTTGGGCGCATCAGGGTCCGTGCGGAAGTATCCGATCACCAACCCCGCCTGTTCTCCTGTTGTGACAAATAGCTTGGTGCCATTAAGCACCCACTCATCGCCGTCTCGCACCGCAGTGCTACTCAAGGCCGCGGCATCGGATCCTGCCCCAGCCTCCGTTAGGGAGTAGGCGCCGATCACCTCACCGGTTGCGAGCTTGGGCAGCCAATGAGCCTTTTGCTCGTCTGTCCCGAACTTAACAATGGGTGTGCAGACCAGGCTGGCGTGAACCGAGACGGTCACCCCCGTTGAGGCACAAGCGTGATTGAGCTCTTCAAGGACGAGAACAAGACCCAGGCTACCCGCGTCAAATCCCCCGTACTGCTCGGGAATGCTCAGACCGAAGAGGCCCAACTCACCCATCATTCCAAACAAATCAGGATCGATCTGCTCTTCACGGTCATGGCGAGTGGCTCTCGGCGCCAGTTCATTGGCGGCAAAATCACGCGCCATGTCGCGAATGAGGCGGTGGTCTTCTTGAAGATCAAATTCCATGTTGGATCAGTGGTTTGGAGTGCAGATCTACGCGTAGTCGTAGAAGCCCTTACCTGTCTTTCGGCCGAGGTGTCCATCAGCGACCATGCGCTCTAGCAACGGGCAGGGAAGGTATTTGCTGTCCCCGAAACCCTGGTGCAGGACATTCATGATGTCCAGGCAGACATCAAGGCCGATCAGGTCCGCCAAGCTCAGCGGTCCCATGGGGTGCGCCATGCCCAACTTCATGACCGTGTCAATCCCGTCGCAATCCGCCACGCCTTCCATCAGGCAGAAGGCAGCCTCGTTGATCATGGGCATCAAGATGCGGTTGGAGACGAAGCCCGGAGAGTCGTTGACCTCCACGGGGGTTTTGCCCAGGGCAGCGGAGCTCTCCATCACCTTGCGCGTCACCTCATCGCTGGTGGCCTGACCGCGGATGACCTCGACAAGTTTCATCAAGGGCACCGGGTTCATGAAGTGCATCCCGATGACCTGCTTGGGACGCTTGGTGGCCGAGGCAATCGTGGTGATCGAGATAGACGATGTGTTTGAGGCTAGGACAGCATCGGGGAGGGTGATTGAATCCAATTCGGCGAACACCGCCGTCTTGACATCCTCGCGCTCCACAATGGCCTCTACCACCAGACTCTGGTCGGTGATGGCCGTCAATGCGGTCGCCCCCTGCAGTCGTCCAAGAGCTGCCTCAGCATCCTCTTTTGCCATGCGTCCCTTGGAGACCATGCGGCCCAAGTTCTTCTCAATGGTTGCCTGACCACTAGCAAGCGCGTCGGCGTTTGTGTCCACGAGCAGCACCTGTGAGCCGCCGCTGGCGAACACCTGGGCGATGCCATTACCCATGGTGCCGGCACCGATCACGGCTACTTTTGGAAAGTGGAGTTCAGACATGTTCGGAGGATCAGGCGCGCTCAACAGCCATGGAGACTGCGTTGCCACCGCCAAGGCAAAGGGAGGCCATGCCGGTCTGCGCGTCGCGCTGTTGCATGGCATGCAAGAGGGTCACGAGGATACGCGCCCCCGAAGCTCCGATCGGATGTCCAAGGGCCACGGCGCCCCCGTTCACATTGATTCGTTCTGGATCGAGATCCAACTGCCGTTGCAAGGCGATAGCCGCGACGGAGAAGGCCTCATTGATTTCGTGCAGATCGTAGTCGCCTGGCGCCTTCCCGTCCTTCAGCGCGCAACCCTGAATCGACTGTTGAGGCGCCATCATTACCCATTCGGGCGCACACCCGCCGGTACCGTAGGCTCTAATCGTGGCCAAGGGCGTCACACCGAGAGCTTGTGCGCGCTCGGCGCTCATCACGAGCAGGGCCGCCGCACCATCATTGATGGAGGAGGCGTTTCCGGCGGTGACGCTGCCGTCTTTCTTGAAAGCGGCGCGCAGGCCAGCAAGCTTGTCCGCAGTCATGCCGGCCCGAATGGACTCGTCAGTGGTGAATGCGATGGGATCACCCTTGCGTTGTGGGACGTCGATCGCAAAGCGCTCCGCATCAAACCGTCCGGCCTCGGTCGCCGCTTCGGCTCGATTGTGACTGGTCGCGGCAAAGGCGTCCTGTTCCTCGCGCGTGATCTCGTACTTTTCCGCCACGAGCTCGCCCGTGATTCCCATGTGGAAATCGTTGTACACGTCCCATAGACCGTCGTGGACCATGGAGTCGATCAGCTCAGCATGCCCCAGTCGCGCACCGGTCCGCGCGGCGGGCATCAGGTAGGGTGCTCCGGACATGCTCTCCATCCCGCCCGCCAGGACGCAGTCCGCATCACCGGCACGAATGGCCTGGGCGGCGAGCATGACGGCCTTGAGACCTGAACCGCAGACCTTGTTGATCGTCAGAGAGCCCACCTGATCGGGAATGCCTGCCGCCCGCGCCACCTGTCGGGCAGGGTTCTGCCCCGCACCCGCGGTCAGCACATTGCCGAAAATGACTTCCTCAACGACGTCGGCCTCCACGCCAGCTCGCCGCAGAGCTTCCCCAGCCGCCAAGGCGCCTAGCTGTGGAGCCGTAAATTTGGCCAGGCTTCCCTGAAAGCTGCCGATGGGCGTTCGGCAGGCACTGGCAATGACAACGTCGCGCATGGGTTTCGGGGGTGGGGTTGGGCGCCGGGAAGCGGAGAGGGTTAGGCCTCTGCAGCCTGACCTCCTGGCCTCTCTTTGGGCCTGTCTTTGAGCCTGTTTCCAAAGCTGCTCTCGGCACCGAATTCGGGGCAACACACTACCGCGCAACGGGACGCGAAGACAGATCGCCAGGGTGTAAATTTGGTCTAAGTTCGTCCCTATTGGGGGTCAGATTCGGGCTCATCGAAATACACCGCGAGAATGCACCCGTGCCGTATTTCATGCCCTCTAAGCCCCTTAGACAAGGACATTGAGAGGCTTTGCAAGGTAATACAGCCCGAGGGCCATACCCTCCACCCTTTCCCCACCCCGTATGGGGAATGCGATGCACAAAACGCCGAGTTGCATCCCCACCCTTAAATCCCTATCCCAGTCTCATGGATTCGGTGTCTCAGCCGGTCCAAGGGGGAATTGACGGTGGAAGAGCATCTAATCGTACAAGGACTGCGTGACCGCGAAGAGGAAGCCGTAAAGGTCTTTCTCGAGCGGTACCGTTCACTGTTCTACCACTGCATAGGCCACTTCGAGTCGGATCCCGGCGCAAGGGAAGATCTCTACCAGGACCTGGTGGTCTACGCCCTTGAAAGGCTGGACCGTGGCACCTTCGATCCCGAGAAGGGCTCTTTCGGGACTTGGCTGTACCGCGTGGCTTGGTGCCGCTCTGTCGACCTCAAGCGCCGCCAAAGTGCGCGCAATCGGCCGGGCCCTGCCAGCGGGGGAGACGAGGTTCCCGATAGAGCAGATGAAACTCCTGGCCCGGATGAGCGCGCAGGGACCGGTGAAATCGGGGACATGGTGCGCTCCGCCATGGGCCAGCTCGCCCCAGAGGAACAAGACCTCTTGAATCTGAGGTTCGTGGATGCCCAGACCATGGGCTCCATTTCCCGCAGCCTTGGAATCTCACTGGAGCAGACCAAGTACCGGCTGCGAAAGGCCGTCGTAAGCATGCGCAAGGTGCTCTTGAACCAATACGCATATGAGGAGGTCACGGAGTGAAGGCCTCAGATCACCTGCCCAACAGCCCATTTCCCAAGATTGGGAAGAAATCTGCCCCCCAGGACGGCTGGGCTGCGGAAACGAGGTCAGCTATGGACTCTCTAAACCAAGGAAGAGGACCCCTGCCTGACGGGCGGGATGATCCCAACGTCACCGAATTGCTTGCCCATTGGGATGAACTCCCCGAAGAGGGCCTCGCCAACATCACGGCACATCCGGTACACGGAGCGCGGCTGGAGTTGCTCCGTGCGGTAGACGATTGGCTTGATGGCCGGACCGCCAGCTCCGGCAGTTGTCCCTCAGCAGAGACTCTCTACGACTTCTCCAAAGGCCCCGGCTATGCGCTGCTCGACCGCGAGCACCAGGGTGCGGTACTCGACCATCTGACCGAGTGCGCCGAGTGCGCAGACCTCGTGGGTTCATTGGAGTCTTCCCCACCGGTCCCCTTGGACTGGTCCCCGCCGGGGCATTCAGATGCGAGCGACACCGATCCGAGTCTCTTCTCTCGGCCAAAGCCTTGGGGGATGCCGCAGCGTCCGCACCGGCCGGTCCCCATCCAGCTCCTGCGCCGCCTGACCCCCATCGCCGCCGCCATGGCAGCCCTCGTCGGTGGCTTGATGCTCTTCCAGGGAGGAGAGGGCCAATCAAATCTGCCGGCCTACCCGCTTCTGCGCGGCAGCGCCCAGGGCAGCCTCCTCTTCCCGCGCGGACCCGTACTGCTCGCATCGGAGGATCAGGGTCTCCTCTTCGAAGTGAATCCAGTTGCCGAAGCACAGGGCTATACGATCATCTTGCGCGCCCATGCGGGTGGCGCCTTTGCCGAGGGCAGCCGCGTAACGCAGCTCAGCGGCGACACACCTGATTTGGCGCTCGGCCAGGTACTGCCCGTAGGTCACTACACCTGGGAAGCCCACGCCACGGTGAACGGCCTGGAACAGCCCCTAGGCGAGCGAGATTTCGAAGTACTTCATAACGACTCCTACCTGCAAGCTCTCAATGAGGAGCAGGACGTGCTTGAGCGCGTCAGGTCTCTGCACGAGGCCGGTTATTGGACCGATGCCCGTGCGGCAGCTCGCCGCTTGCCTCCCAGTAGCGAACGTGATTCGTACCTGGGTTCCAACCCGGGGCGCTAGCTCACGTGTCCACTCAGCAGTTGTCCACCCGGCTCCACCAGGGAGCACCCGGTAGGCCGCTGCGAGCCAGGCTCAGTCGCGGAACGGGCTTGGGTGTTTTGCCGCTGCTGACGGCCCTCGGCCTATTTGCGTGGGCACCCTTTGGTTTCGCCCAGCAAGCGAACCCGGCACAAGCGGAATTGACCGCGTTCGTCCGTACACTTTCGGCATTACGCGCCGGGGAAGGGGTTGAAGACGATCACGCCGGTCGACTGCTCCAGCAGGCGGAGAGCCTGTGTGTGGACTTCGCGCGCTGCGATACGTTGGCTGTAGCCCGGTACTACTTGCGCCTCACTCCGGGCCAGCGAGCTCAAGGGTTGGAAGCCGAACAGACCTTCTTGACGCTCCGTAAGACCTTCCAGACCCTACGCACCCGGTACGAGCAGTCGAATCAAGAGCTCCCGGGAACGAACCCCGACTGGCAAGAGGAGGTCCGCACCCTGTGTGCCGGATTGGAACACCTGGCCGCCCAAGTCGAGAACCGTCAGGACGTAGTTCCAGCTGCCCAGAGCTACGCTCTTCTAGCACGCGTAGAACTCCACGAATTAGAACAGGCGCTCGATCTATCTGACGCCCGGCGACAGGCACTGCCCGGCCTTATCTCAGACCACATCGAACGCAGTCTGCTGCTCTTCGAACGCGCCGGGCAGGTCACCCCGCGACTCGAACCTCTTTGGCTCCGCGGCCGTCTGGCCCGAGCTCGCGCAGAGCACGAACGGGCGCGCGAGGTCTTCGAAGATTGCCTGCGCCTCGCGCGAGACGTCGGCCGCTTCGAGTACCAGGAACGCGCGCTCTCCGGCCTGGTGGATCTGGCCAAGGATGCGGGCAACCTGAGGGATGTTGACGAGCATCTGGCCACCTGGGCCAGCCTGACCTCTCCTAGTGAGAGCTGGCCCCTGGCACGAGAGCACGCCGCGCGCCTCCTGGCCGATGACCGCGCAGAGTCGGCCCTGGCATTTCTCGCAGGCCATAAGCCCAAGCACGCCGGCGATCAACCTCAGTGGCATGGCATGCTGGCAGTGACCTACCTGCGCACCGGCGACCTGACCTCCGCACGCCGCGAGGTTCAGGCCCTTGGTAGCGAAGCAAGCGAATTCAATGCTCTGGCCAGAGCGGCCCTGGCCATGGCCGAGGGCACACCCGACCAGGTGCGCACCCTGCTTGCCGATTCTGACCAGCGGGCGAAGTGGTCCCCCCAAGGCCAAGTAGAAGCAGCCTCCCTCATGGGCGAGAGTTGGCTCGCTTCTGGGCAGCCCGCCCTGGCGCTGCCCTACCTGGAGAGCGCCTTAGACGCGGCTCGTCGAAAGGCGAGCCAGGTGCAGGATCAAGCGGGCAGCATTGTCGGCGAGTGGGTTGGCATTCACACCCTGACCCTTTTGGCCCGGGCACACGCCGAACTGGGAGACCCGCTCAACGCAGCACGGGTCATCGAGGACAATCAATCCCGTCGGCTGCGGCCCACCGGCGCGCGGATCACGATCGAAGAGTTGCGCGCCTGGGCTGCCCGCTTCGATCTGGGCCTTGTGACGTTTGCCGTGGGAGCTGACTCCACGGTGGTGGTCTGGGTTGATGCCAACGGAAGAGCTGGGGCCAGCTCGCAGCCACTTGGCCGACGCAGCCTAGAAGGAGCCGTGCGCAGGTTGCGCGAGGCCGTTGTCGCTGGTGACCTGCCGCGGGCAGAGGTTCTGGGACAGGAGATAGGCGCGGCCTTGTTGCCTGTGGAGCTACGCGACCACCTCAGATCTGCGGGCGTGGGTGCTCGCGCTCTCTTCCTCTTGCACGGCCCCCTTGAGGCTCTACCCCTCAGCCTGCTCGGAGTGGATGGATCCTGGCTCGACGATCTGCTGACCCCTCTGGTTCTCCCTGGCCTGCCCCTGGGGGAGGCGGCGGAACCGCTCGCGGTGGATACTCCCTGGACCTTGATGGGCAGCCCCCTCGGGAGTGAAGAGCGTGTTCCTCTCCTGCCCGGTGCAGCGCTTGAGCTTGCTCATCTTGGGCGCATGCACCCGACCGCCAACCTGCTAACCGGCACCGCATTTGTGCGCCCCGCCCTTGAGGCCGCCATGGCGAGCGGCCGGCCCCTTCACCTGGCAACGCACCTGGTACCGGCACCTGGCTGCTCGGAGGGTCGCCTGGCACCTGTGGGACTGTTGCTCTCCGGGGGCGACGTGCTTTGCCCCGAACAGATCTTGAGCAGGGCCCCACGTCTGCCGCTTGTGGTCCTGGCTGCATGCGAAACTGCTGGCGGCCGAACGATCGACGCTGAAGGGTCCCACGGTGTGGCGCGAGCATTCCTGGAAGCTGGCACTCGCAACCTCCTCGTGACGCTCTGGCCCATTTCGGACTCCGCAGCCCAGACGTTTGCTCTGGCCTACCACGAGAGCCTAAGGGCAGGTGTCCCCCCGGCAGGAGCCGCTCAGGAAGCGCGCAAACATCTGCGCTCCTTGGGTCACGGCCCCCAGGACTGGGCTGCATTCCGCGCAATGGGCCGCGAATAGTCCCTCTGGGGGGCAGTGTGGAATGATTTTCCGTTTCTAGGCCCTGGGGACTAAAGCTAGCCCCACGCCGGATCCGATAGAGGGGGGGTCAACGGACAACAACCGCTGACAGGAGTGAGACATGTTCACAACCGCCCTCTGCGCCGCCCTCTTCATCCAAATCCCCACCCCCTGCGACTTGCCCGAAGGTCTCGAGCAGGCCCAAGTGGAGATGCTGATCCAGGTAAACGAGAACCACTTCGCCATTCACAACCTCTCCTCCCTACCCCAGGTCCTGGTGGTTGGAGAAGAGGAGCTAGGTGCCACGGGCGCTGCACGGGTCGAGCCCGGCGAGTCCTTGATCTACCCCTTCCCGCGCGGCGCTGCCGATGCCCTTTTGTTCGACGTCATCGCCTTGGCATCGGACACCTGGCGCAACACCGGCGCCCTGGAAGTCGCTCGTGTCCGCCAAGCCGATGGAGGATCCCTTTGGATCCAAAACGCCCAGAGCTTCTCCCTGGGTTGGACGAGTGAACGAGGAGAACTGAAACACGAGCGGCCCGTAACGGGCCTCTTGCCAGCGGCCTTGATTGCCGCCCATTCCGGACTGCAGGACTATGAGGCATTGGCCAGCGCGCACGTGCCTGTCCCTATCCCGGTGGACGACAAGAAAGGTGGCGGACCTCCCGTTGTGGAGGACGAAGTGTTGCCTCCGGTGTGAGGACCGGAGAGCGACTAAAAGAAGAAGTATCGCCAGAAGAGAGACGGAAAGAGAGGACGCTTTGGCGGCCTCTCTTTTCGTTTGTATGGAACTCGACTCTGGACACGGGCCCCTGAAAGCTTGAACCACAGTCGACACCCACCTCCGGGCCCCCGGCCACCCAGGGGATACACCCCAAGAAGACCCCCCACACCCGCACCGGTTTCACGGATTCCGTGAGAAATAGGCTTCCAAGCGGATCGGTCTAGAGCAGCGGGCGCAGGTCCTGCTTGCGCACCGGACCGGCAACCGACAGGCAGCACTTGTCGGGGTACAGGTGCTGATTGGCGACGCGCTGGACGTCTTCAGCCGTCACGGTCGCAATCTCCTTGGGGAGAGTCTCGAGCACGTCGTCAGGCAGAGAGTGCAATTCCGAGGCCACCAGGAAGGCCGCCCGCCGACTGGCCCGCTCAAATCCCAAGGCAAAGGAGCCCACGACGAAATCCTTGGCAACCTTCAGCTCTTCCTCCCCCACCACTTCATCCCGAATGCGATGAATTTCGCGCATGAATCCCTGCACCGCGGTCGGTAGATGCTGGGGCGAAGTGCCGATGTAGGCCCGGAAGATCCCCGGATAAGTGCCCGCGCTTGAGTGGATATCGGCCTCCACCGAATAGGCCAGTCCCAGCTCATCCCGTAGCCGACGCGTGATGCGATTGGTGAACCCGGGCCCCGTGCCCAACACGTGATCCATCACAGTCAAGGCAGCGTAGTCCGGGTCGGCACGCTTGATGCCCAAGTGGCCGAGGTATACGTGGACCTGCTCGCGCTTGCGGTGGAACGCGTCCACGCGCACCCCACGCTTGGGAAACCGCAGGGGCTCGACCTTGAATGGTCTTCCCTTCTTCCAGGAACGCAGGAGGCGATTCAACTTCCGGCGTACCTTCTCGGGATCTACATCACCGCACACGGCGATCAGCGCACGCTCGGGGCGCCAGTGCCGCTTTCGATGGCGGCGCAGATCGGCCGGAGTAATGGAGGACAGACTCTCCACGGTTCCGGACACGGACTGGCCCAGCCAGTTCTTGCCATAGACCAATGTCCTGAATCGACTCGCCGCTTGTGCGTGGGGATCTGCCGCATGGGCTTCCATGCGTGCGAGAATGCGCTGCTGCTGGCGCTTGACTGGCCCGGCTGGATAGGCCGCACCCAGCAAGACCTCCGCCATTGTGTCGAGGAGCAGTCCCCACGAGTCGCCCTGAATCGCGCCCGAGAGGCCCGACGCGTCTCCGCGAACCCCGCCGCCCGCAGGCTCGAGCAGCGAAGCCAGACCCATTTCGTCGTGCAGATCCGTCCCCTGATCAGCCAGCGTCCCCGTGAGGAATGCCGTGCCCTCCTTGCCGAGCGCATCCTGGCTACGGCCTCCACGCACGTGCACGTGCACCGCAGTGATGGGAGCGCCCGGACGAGCCGAGACCACGAGTTTGGCCCCACAGTCGAGCTCGAAGCGAGCCCGGGGAAGGGTCACTACCGGGACCTGTCCCCTGCCCGCTGCCAGATCCGTGAAAGAGCTCATGCCTTATTCTCCGCATCCGCGCCGCCGGGAAGGCTCCACCCCACAACCCGGCGCTGACTGCCGAGGTACTCCCGTACGACACTCCGCAGGGCATTGGCTGTGACCTTCTTACGCCGCTCGGAGAGTTCCAAGGTCAAGGTCCAGTCCGCATCCATGGCATAACCACCGATGTGCTCCGCCAGATCGCTGACCGTTTCCCCCTCGGCCGCTGCTCCAGCGATGAGGAGGGCCTTAGCACGCTTCATTTCCGCAGGGCGCACCAAGTGCTCATGCAGTTGGCCGAGTTCGGCATCGATCGCACTCTCCAAATCCGCAGGATTCACTCCCGGTGCGGCTTCGGCGTACAGCCAAAACGCGCCACCTTCCGCGCGTGTGTCATTGCTGGTGCTGATGGAGGTGGCGAGGCCCTTTTCTAACACCAGACTGCGGTACATGCGCGAGAGCCGGCCCGCGGTGAGGATGGTGGTCAGCACGTCGAATGCAAAATCCACATCCGTTCCCACAGCCGTCGTGGGCCAGGCCATGATCATGCGGGCCGTGGGATCGTCCCAAGACAGCTGCACACGACACTCACCGTCCGGCTCGGGTGGTGCGGGCCGGTAGGGCGCGGCATCGGAATCAAAGTCGCCCTGCAGGCCACCCAGGTGCTTGCGCACCTGCTTCAGGGCAGAGCTCGGGTTCAAATCACCGCAAAGTACGACGGTGGCATTGGCGGGTTGATAGAAGCGGGAGTAGTACTCGCGCATCTCGGCAGGACCGGCGCGATGCAGAATATCGGCGTACCCAATCACCGGTCGCCCGTAAGGATGGCGCCCAAAAAGGATCTCCTGCACGGCACGAGATAGGCGCCTCCAGGGGTCATCGAGACCCATGGCCAATTCCTCCAGCACGACAGCCTTCTCCGCTTCGAACTCAGCAGGATCCAACAGCAGGCCTTGCATGCGATCCGCTTCGATTTTCAGCGCACTCTCCCAACGATCGGAAGCCAACTCAAACCAATAGGCCGTGTGGTCCGGGGTGGTGAAGGCGTTGTTGGAGCCGCCGAGGCAAGTGGTGATGCGGTCCACCTCGCCCTTGCCGAGTTGCGCGGTGCCTTTGAACATCATGTGCTCGAGAAAGTGGGACAAGCCCGCTTCCTCCGGCTTCTCGTGACATGAGCCAACGCGATAAAAAATCATCGCGGCCACAACTGGGTCCAGGTGGCGCTCCGCAATCAAAACCCGCAGGCCGTTGCGCAGTCGGTGCTCGGAAATCGTGGCACCACACAGGGAGCCCTTACTCATTGTCTTGGTCTGGGCGCGGTTCAAGATCAACGTCCCCTACGCCCGCGCTCACCGGACGCCCCACGCCGGGCTCCACCCCGGCCTCGGGGTCCACCACCACCTCGGGGGCCACCACGACCTCGTGGGCCGCCACGACCGCGGGGTCCACCACGACCTCGTAGACCGCCACCACCACGGCGTCTGGATCCACCCGTGCTGCGACGTGAACTGCTGCTCCTACGGGATTCGCCCTCATCACGCCGGGGCTCGTCCTCGCTTACCGATTCCGTCCGAGGGCGGTAGCCGCGGGGTGATCCCCCTCGCGAGGGCCCCTCGGGGGTCCACTCATCCTCCAACTCCTCGGCTGATTCCAAACGTGCAACCTGCCGGCGGCGCGGTGTATCCAAAGGTTCAAGGGCCTGCTCCTCGTCTGCCAAGTCGAGCAACCCCTCCACCTCTTCCCGAGAGAGCGGACGCCACTTGCCGGCGCGCAGACCACGGGCACTCAAGGGCCCGATATCCACCCTCGCCAGGCCCACAACCTTGAAGCCGACGTCCGCAAATACACGACGCACTTCCCGGTTGCGCCCTTCGCGCAGGGTCACGAGCAGTACGGAAGAAGATGCGGACCGGCGACGAATCAAGATGCGCGCACCGCCGGTACGGCCATCTGAGAGGTACACGCCCTCGCGCACCTTCTGGATGGCTTCGTCGTGAATGCGTCCGTGCAAAGTAACGCGGTAGGTCTTGGGGACTCCGTAACGCGGGTGAGCCACGCGTTGGGCAAAATCACCATCGTTGGTGAGCAGGATCAGGCCCGTGCTCTCCTCGTCCAAGCGCCCCACGCTGTAGATGCGACCCTTATCGGGGTCGGTGATCAGATCAATGGCGCGCGGGCGGCTCTCACTGCGCTCGTTGGTGCAGAGCACCCCCGCAGGCTTGTTCAAAACGTAATAGCGACGCGAGGCCCCCTCCGGGCGCAGCGGCGTGCCATCCACTTCGACCGTCTGCTCGAAGGGATTGACCTTTGTGCCCAACTCGGACACGGGCATGCCATCTACGGTGACCTTGCCCTGTTCGATCAGGACGTCACAGGCACGGCGTGAGGCCACGCCGTGATCGGCAAGATACTTGTTGAGCCGCACCAGCGGGTCGGCTGACGCCGACTCATGTGCAGAGGAAGAGCTGGCCGCCGGCCGGCGTACGCTCACCTTGCGGGGCCCGCCTCTGGCTCCACGCCCACGCCCTCGACCGCCACGAGCACCGCCGCTCGAGCGGCGCGAACTCGCACCACGGGTTCCCGATCCTGTTCTTGACGATCGTCGCGATCCTTCTCTTCGTCCACGCACTCTGATGTACTCCTGGTTCAGGCGCGTGCCTCCACGCGCAGCAATTCCAAATCCCCATCGGATTCAGTGATCGAATAATTTTCCGAATCCGCAGGGAGAAGCCAGGCATCGCCAGCTTCCATGCGGCAGGCCTCGTTCTTGCCCACCCGCAGAGCACCACTGCCTGCGAGGACAACGTAGACCCATGCACGCCCCTGCGTATTGTTCTGGTAGTCCTCAAGGACCTGCAGCCACTGAACGCCGAAGGGGCCCTCTTCCAGGAGGGGCACTATGGGATTCACTGCGGCCTCATCCGTTGCACGAGCCCGTATGGGCCCCGATGCTTGGCGCCCGAAAGCGATGGCCTGCAAGGCCTCCTCACGATGCAGCTGCCGAGTCTTGCCGTCCAGACCCACTCGATCCCAGTCGTGAGCTCGATAGGTGGTGTCCGAATTCTGTTGGATTTCCACCAAGGTCAAGCCCGCACCGATTGAGTGGAGTGTCCCTGCGGGTACGTGAAAGAAGTCGCCGGGCTTTGGGCTAAAGCTCTGCAAGAGGTCAAGCACATCACCGTTCGCACTCGCGTCCGCAAAGGCTGCGGCATCCACGCCGTCTCGCAAACCCAGATACAGAACACTCCCCGGCTCAGCATCACAAATGTACCAGCACTCGGCCTTGGGTTCGGATCCCAGGCGTTTGGCCAGACCCTCACCGGGATGAACCTGCAAGGAAAGTAACTCCGCTGTATCAAGCCACTTGATGATGAGGGGGAAGCCACCGCTGGAGGACGGAGCAGACTCGCCCAACAGCGCAGCTTCCTCGGACAGCATGAGCCCGTTTAGCGTCCGGCCCGCCAGAGGCCCTTCGGCCACGGTAGAAGCCTGCTCGGGACGATCACATAGCAACCAAGCCTCACCCGTTTGGGAAGGCCAAGTGAGCCCCCCACGCAATCGGTGTTGGAGGCGTTCGCCACCCCAGACGCGCCTAAAGGCCTGGGGCTCGAATCGAAGGGCTTGCTGCAGAGACATGGGTCAAGGACGGACGGAACGGCCCAAGAGAATAGCGTCCCCTGCCGAGGGGCGACCCCTGGAGGCAGAAACCCGTGAATATGGTCGTAGAAAGAGAGGCCTAAACGCTCGCCTACTGCGCGGCAAGCAGCCGCCGGGCTTCCGCCAAGGCCGTTGCCTGATCCCGGCCCCCACTGATCATGTCAGCAACCTCGGCCGTGCGGTCGTCACCGGCAAGGGTCTGTACCCGGGTGCGTGTGCGACCGTCCTCGACACTCTTGGCAACGCGCAGGTGATGCGCGGCCCGGGCAGCAATGGGTGCCAGATGAGTGACACATAGGATCTGGTGTACGGCTCCAAGCCCCTGGAGATGGGCCGCCACCTGGGGACCAAGTCGTCCCCCTACTCCGGCGTCCACTTCGTCAAAGATCAGGGTAGGCGTGGATTGCTTTACGGCCAGTGCCCCACGCAACGCCAACATGATGCGCGCAGCTTCACCCCCCGAGGCCACATCCCGAAGGGGGCTGGTGGGCTCGCCGGGGTTGGCAGCCAACAGGAACTGCACGTCCTCCGCACCGTGCTCCCCGAAGCACTTGCGATCCACCGAGAGGGGCAACGGGGTGTCAGCCTCAAGTCCATCCATTCGCGACAGGAGAGCCACGTCGAACTCCGCGTTGGGCAGGCCAAGCTCTTTTAGCCCACCGTGTACAGCCGCTTGAAGTCGCGGAAGGAGATCCGCACGCCCTTGACCGAGACGCACCGCCGCCTCCTCAACCCCGGCCCGCAGGAGAGCCACCTCGCCCGCCAGTTGATCGCGATCTTCCTGGGCCGACTCGAGGGCCTCCAACTCTTCACTGAGCGCGGCATGTTTTTGAGCCAATCCGTCTCCATCCGTTCGGAACTTGCGCATCAATCTCTCTAGGTTGCTGAGGCGCTCCTCCACCATCTCCAGTCGCGGGGGGTTGGCTTCAACTCCATCCGCGAAGGACACCAGATTCGCAACGGCATCTTCAAGATGGGCACTCACCTCGCGCAGACTCGCCACCGCATCATCCAACCCCGGAATGCGCACCCGCCATTGCTCCAATTGGCGCTCCGCCAATCGCACGCGATCCAAGGCCGCTCCATCATGTTCCGAGAGGCCCCCCAGAATCCCGCTCAGCTCTGTCGACAACTCGCCCGCATGCCGCAGCAGCTCCCGTTCCTCCTGCAAGCCGAGAACCTCCCCCGCTTGTGGGGCAAGATCGCTGAGCTCGCTGATTTGGAAGCGCAACAAATCAAGACGCTCCAGCCGCTCAATCTCCTGGGACTCGAATTCCTCCAAGCGCTGAGCACCCTCCAACCAGTTCGTGCGCCGCTCCTTGTAGCCAGCCAACGCGTCTTCCAATCCGCCGAACGTGTCCAACAAGGCGCGCTGCTCGCCCGCCTCAAATAGGCGCTGGTGGTCGTTCTGTCCATGAATCTCCACCAGTTGCGAGGCCAGTTCGCGCATCACCTTCTGCGTCACGGGTCGATGATTGACATGTGCGCTGCTGCGTCCATCCTTGGAGAGGGTGCGGGTCAGAATCAATTCCAAATCCAATTCGGGATCGCCATCCGCCCCCTGGAACTCGCGCTCCTCGCGCCACTCCTCCAAGATCTCTGGCAGTTGATTCGCAAGCCACTTTTCCACCTGAGCCCCGTAGCCCGCGCGCCCCAAACCCTGCACGACAAAGCGGCCTTCAACTCTCGCACGCTCGGCCCCGGCTCGAATCAGACCCGAACGCGCACGGCGTCCGAGCAGTAGTTCGAGCGCGTCGATGAGCAAACTCTTACCAGCTCCGGTTTCGCCGGTGATGACGTTCAAGGCTCCCTGAAAGGAGAGGGACGCGCTCTCAATCAGAGCCAGGTCGCGGATGGTGAGTTCGGTAAGCATGGTCAAAAACCTAGAAGTACTTCTTCTTGATCCATTCGGGCTGGTGCCTATCAGGTTTGCGAGTGCGACCGGATAAGTCCACCTGTTTGGGCCCCAACTCCTTCGCGACCCAAGGGGTTTTGTCCGCGAGCTCGGATTGGTGGCCTAGGAGTAGGGCCTGCATTCGATCCAGGGTGGAAGCATGCTCCGTGTCGGCAGCTAGATCGTGGGTCTCCAGAGGGTCGGCCTCCAGGTCGAAGAGCAGGGTCACGTCGATCTTGGGGAAGCGGATCAGCTTCCAGCGCCCATCGCGCACAGCGAGCTGGCTGTGCTGGTAGACCGTGAATAATGACTCCCGGGTAGGAGGCCCCACACCCTTGGTGAGCGCCAGGAAGCTCCGACCCTCGACCGTCTCATTCAGCGGCACAGCCGCGACCTCGCACAAGGTCGGGTAGATGTCGAAGAGGTAGGTCAAAGCCTCTCGCACCTCTCCCACTGGAATGCCCGGGCCCCGCAGGATGAGAGGACAACCCATCGAATGCTCGTAGAGATTCTGCTTGCCGAGTAATCCGTGGCTGCCCACAGCCAGGCCGTGGTCGGCGGAGTAGATCACAAGGGTGTTCTCATCCAGCTCTAAACGATCGAGGGTGTCGAGAATGCGACCCACCTGCTCATCCACGTGGGAGATCAGGCCGTAGTACTCTCCTAATTGCTCTCCGACGATCTTCGAATCCCTTGGCCAACCGGCGAGGACTTCGTCCCGAACAACCAGGGTGCCCGCATCGAAGGCCCAGGGGTGCTGGGGTAGAAAGTTGGCGGGCAGGGGCGGAAGGGCCGCGGCGTAATGCTCACGCCAGCGCAGAGGGGGATCGCGTGGATCATGGGGCGCAGTGAAAGCCACGTACGCGAAGAAGGGCTGATCGCGATCGGATGCGCCGTAACCCTCGAGGAAATCCACCGCAGCGTCTGCGAAGATGTCGGTGGAGTGCCCTTGGCCGGTCCGTTTCTCGGTGAAACCCGAGCCATCATCTGTCAGGTCCTGCAGCGGCACCCTGTTGTGATCGGACATCCCGCCAAAGAACACGCTCTTGCCCTCATGGAAGCTGCGCGCAAAAGACCCGGAACCGTTGTGCCACTTGCCCGTACCGAAAGTCCGGTACCCCCCTTTGCCCAGTGCCTCCCCCAGGGTAATTACGCCCGCCAGATCAGTCTTGACCCGATGCAGGCTACGGCCGCTCATCACCATTGCCCTCGAGGGCAGGCAAACGGCCCCACTGGTGGAGCCCATACAGTGATTGTTCAAGAAGCTCGTTCCCTCAGCCACCAATCTGTCGAGGCCTGGAGTCTCGATGAACTCGTTGCCAAGAGCACCGATCGTATCGGGACGTTGGTCATCGGCGAACAGGAACAGGATGTTGGGCCTGGCCTCAGGCCCTGCCGAGTCCGATCCGGCTTCACTACGAGCGCCCGCGATAAGGGAAGCAGTCAGGACGGCAAGGGTCAGGCCTCCAGCCACGGACGCCGCGATACGAGGCGCTGGCCGGGCGGGGTTCCCCTCACCGAGGCCCTTCACTCTGAACGGACGTAGACCGTGCTCGCGGCCACGCTCATGTTCCCCAGGTCATCGATGGTGAGCTTGCCCGTGACGACCACCTCGGAGAGGTTGTCCAGACCGTGAAATCCTTTGGCCGTTTCCTTGACGGGAGTTCCGTCTTCAATGAACTCAACCATCAAGGTGCCCAATTTGAGCGCCGCCGGATCCTCGCAGCAGTAGTCCCACGGTGTCGCACAGTGATCGGGATCCTCCATGGCAGCGCAACTCACCAGCGCCATGTCCGCCAAGGTAAAGGCGGAGCGTTCGGAAATATCGCGCACTCGACCCTCGACAACAACGTCCGCTCCAGATTCAACACCAACCCGCAAGGATGCAACGGTCTTGGCTAGAGCCGGTTCCGTCGCGCTATAGAAGTGCTCAGAAAGGATGGGCCAGGAGGCAGACGGAACGGCCTCCTCGGAAGCACAACCTGCAAGCGCAAAGGTCGAAAGGAAAAGGAGGGAGCAAAGTGTGTTGCGCATCGATCTGAAGGGAAAGGGTGGAGTGGAGCTTCGAGACAATACCACGGGAGAGCGTTTTGAAGTGGGAGCTCAAGAGTCCTTGAGGGCTACGGCCACCGATATCCTGGAAGCACGGAAGGCCGCTGGCGCCACCCCCAGCACACCCAGCAGGAATGCCCCGGCAAAGCCGACCAGAATACTGACGGCATCCAGCTCAAGTGAAAAAGCACTCATGGCCAGACCCACAGAAGTGCCGGCCAGAGCGAAACGGGCGACGAGTACTCCTGCCAGGCCACCGGCACAGGCCAAGAGCACCGATTCCTGAGCCAAGGATTTGGCCAAGTGCCAACCGGAATAGCCCACAGCCCGCAGTGTCGCGAGCTCACGCATCCGGTCCTGAACCGCGGCCCCCATAGTGTTGGCCCCGCCGAACAGAGCGGCGCCGGCGATAATCACCGACAGGGCCCAAGCCATACTACGAATCGGACCGAAGTAATCGGTCAACTCACGGTAGTAGACGGCGGTCGGAATCATGACGAGCTCCAAGTCGAGCCTGCGAGCCGTAAAGAGACTGAGATCTGCGAAGTCACCAGAAGCCATGCGCACAAACAAGACCGAGTCGTCGTCGCGTTGGACAATGCCCCGTAGTGGCGCCACCGGCGTCCACAGTTCCGCTTCGAGCGTGGTCCCCGGAGCCGAGAAAGTTCCCACGATTTCGAAGGGGCTACTCTCAATCCAGAGCACCTCCCCCAGGGGAAGAGCAGAAGGATCAACGCCCATCTGACTGGCTGCCAGCCGGCCCACAAGAACCTCACCCGTTCCCGGAATGCGTCCGGATGTCACGGTGACCGACTCGTGAATGGAGTAGGCATCGACGGAAACGCCGCGCACGAACCCGGGGTAGATCGGACCATCCTCAGCCCCGAGGCGCACGCTGGTGCCCATGTGGATCTCACCCGAGGTTGTCTGCACGCCTGGCACCGAAGCACTCACGAGCTCGCCAAGGCCAGCAGACACCGAAGAGCGCACCACGTCCCGTTGGGCAACGGCCGACAGGAGAATAGCCGTGTCGGGCTGGGCGGCTCCGGAGAAGGTCCCGTCCAGACCGCGCACAAAGGAAGTCGTAGCCACCAGGAGAGCAGTAACCAATGCACTAGCCCCCGCGGTCAAGAAGGTCCGCAAGGGATGACGCATCAGATTGCGGATCGCGTAGTCGAGGGGAAGGCCTCTCATGTCGCACTCCTAAGAGAAGCCACAATGGGGGCCCGCGCGGAACGGATGGCCGGTGCGAGACCTGCCAATGCTCCAGTGACAAGGGCGATGCCAAGCCCGCGAGCAAAGAGGGCCGGTGAGGTGGCAAAATTCACAGGCACCCCCTCCGTACCGATGGATAGATGCATCCCGTTCAGAATCGCCAGGGATACTCCCAGGCCCACAAGTCCACCCAACAAGCTCAGAGCAAGGCTCTCCGCCAGGACAACCCAGCCAAGATGCTCCTCACGGAAACCGAGCGTTCTAAAAACACCGAACTCCCGCACCCTCTCCTGTACAGACATGAAGACGGTATTGGCCACTAGGGCCAGGACGACGATCACACAGGCAAATCCCAATAGGCGTCCGATACCGAGGATCTCCCGCAGGTCACGGGTCGCCCGCTCAAGGAATGCCACCTGGGCCCGGGTGTCCGTCGGCTCCTCGGCCGTTACGAACAAGCTGTCTATCTCGCGGGAAATCTCACGGGCCTTCGAAGCATCCGTCACCTTGACTTCGAATTGGGTGACAGTCCCCAGCCGGTTGACCGGACCTGCGCGCTGGAGAAACTCCAGGTGCGTCAAGATCAGCCCTTCCTCAATGGCGGCCTCGGACTCGAAGATACCACGTACTTTCACGTCGATATCGCCGAAGCGGAAGGTGTCACCCACACTCACACCTTTGCGTAAGGCGAAGTCCGACCCCACCAGGGCAGCGTCGTGCTCGGTTCGGAACTGCTCCATGTTGCCGTCGATCAACTGAATGGCACGGGCCTTGAGCAAGGTGTCCACCGGCGTCCCCTGGAAAGCCACAAGGTCCAGGCTTGCGCGGCAATTACTCAGGTAGACCTTCACCGGGAGTACGGATTCAACACCTGGCACATCGGCGATGCGAGTGGTGTACCACTCGGGCAGGAACGAGGTTTGCGGACAGTAGCGGTTCTTGCGATAGACGATCAGCGTACGCGCCGATTCGTCGCCGGAGAGAGCCTCATTCATACCCATGCTCAGACTCTCGACGAGCATGAGCAGAGTCATGGCACAGGCAATCCCACAAACCGAAAGGAAGGTACGGCCGGGGCGACGGAAGAGGTTACGCCAGATCAACTTGGTGAGCTTCATGCGCTTGTAGCCTCCGATTTGTCGGACGTGATTGCGTGTAATTGTCCCTTCTCAAGATGCATGATGCGCGTCCCATGGTCGGCTGCTCGCGGGTCGTGGGTGACCATCACGATCGTCTTGCCGCGCTCTGAATTCAATCGCTGCAGAAGGTGCAGAATCCCTGCGGCGGACTCCGCATCCAGGTTGCCCGTGGGTTCGTCGGCCAGGATCATGTCGGGGTCCGTCACTAGAGCGCGTGCGATAGCCACGCGCTGCTCTTGGCCGCCGGAAAGTTGACCAGGGCGGTGGTCCGCGCGGTCGCTGAGACCCACGGCCTCCAAGGCCAAGCTGACCCGCTGATGACGCTCAGCCCTTGAGAGAGGCAGGAGCCAGAGGGGCAAGTCCACGTTCTCATAGGCCGTCAGCACGGGAACGAGGTTGGCCTGCTGAAATACGTAGCCGATGTGATCCGAGCGCCAGCGGGCAAGCTCGCGGGACGAGGCCGCAGTCAGGTCGGTGCCGGCCACCTCGATACGACCTTCGTCGGCATCGTCGATACCGGCAAGGAGGTTCAAGAGGGTCGTCTTACCGCTGCCCGACGGGCCCAGCAGCACGAAGAACTCACCAGCCTCGATTGTCAGGTCCACCCCCTCTAGAGGGGTCACCGCATGCCCGCCCTTGGTGTAGCGCCGCGTCACGTTCGTTAAATTGGCAAAGCTCATTGTGTTGATTTCTCCCGGATCTCGATTCGATCCCCTTCTTCTAGTTGTTGACGTCCTTGGTCCACCACCTTGTCACTGATATTCAATCCGGAGAGGACCTCGGTACGGTCGCCGAGGACCTGGCCCAGGGTGAGAGTACGCTTCGCGGCCAGCCCTGTGGTCCCATCTACAACCCAGGCCGTCTCTCCCACCAGCACGCGGGTGGGAATGAGAACGCGATCCGAGGCCTCTGCGGACATGGAAGGATCGAGAGCGTCGCCCGTCCCAAAGAAACGGGCCTGGACGAGCATCTCGGGCTTCAATAGCACGTCCGCATCGTTCACGCGCACGTGTACCTGCAAGGTGACCTTTTGAATGTCCGCCCGCTGGACCAAGCGCAAGACCTCCCCCTCATAGGGCAGACCCTTGCGTGACTCCGCGAGGATTTCGACACGCTGGCCTATTTGCAGCCCGGACACGTTGGCCTGTGGCACGTCGACGCGTACGCGCAGTGAGGTCGGGTCGTAGAGGGTGCAGACCGACTGGTTGGCCAAGGTCATACCCGGCACGGCGAGTCTCGCCAGCACCACCCCGTCTACGGGAGCCCGCACAATCATCCGCTCTACACGCAGAGCGGCTTCCTGGAGACGAGCCTGCGCCACCTGCACCTCTGCAGTCGCACGCTTGGATCGGGTCCGTGCTAGATCCAGACGGTCCTTGAACAACAAACGCACATCGGAGGCGGCACGGTCGTGCACGACCTGGGCTAAATCCACTGCGGCATTAGCCAAAGCGGTTTGAGCTTTCAGGCCCTCCAACTTGGCGCGGGCTTGCACAACGGCGGACTCGGCATTCTCTACCTGCCAATGGCTCGTTGCACCAGCGACCTCAAGCTCCACCTGTACCAGCAGGGTAGTCTCAGCGAGGCTCAACTGCTCAGTGCCCTCCAATTCGGCTGCAGCCTGCTTATGAGCCGCAGCTTTGGCTCCATTGAGGCTGGCTTCGCTCGTGGCCACGGCCAGCCTTGTCTCGATGCCCTCCTCAAGTCGCTCCCGGCCGATGATCATGCCCGTCTCTACCAGCTCGGACTGACGCACCTCCAACACGGCCTGCGCCTCGTCCTGGGCGATCAGCGCATCCTCGTCGACCAGTCGAGCGATCGGGTCCCCTGCGCTGACCTTGTCCGATTCCTCGACGAGCATTTGTCTGACCGTACCGGGCGCGAGCGTCGGAACCTGAATGGGGAACGGATCGGGCTCGACCCAACCCGCAGCCTGCAGCACAACCTGCCCAACTGAGACTGCGCCGGCTTCACCGCCAGCAGTCGACTGGGGACGGATCACACTCACTTCCACCACGGGGGCAAAGTAGTCCTGCAGGGTCGTGGCCAAGACGCCAGCAAAACCCAGCAGTATCAATGTTGGAACCAACCAGCGGAGCACACTTCGCTTGGGAGGGTTGATGGAGGCCTTCGGTCGCGCCAAAGCCTCAAGATCAATGTCTGACTTTACTGAATCCACAGGGTCACCTCGTTAACGGGTTCGGATGATGGTGTTTGTCTGCCGCCGAGGCTGAGCGGGCCCAAGTGATCTTGCAGGTCGATCCTGGCAAGCTGCTCTTGCTCCCAGGCGTCGATGACCAGGTGGGACGAGCCCAAGCGTCTGTCGAAGAAATCGAACCACTCGGACATGGGCTCCTCACCCTCATGCAGACGCGCACGGGAGGCGCCCCACATGGCGGCGGCGCCGCGCTCCATAGCGGAAGAGTGCAGGTCACGCTGCAGCAGAGCCTGTTCGTGGCTCGTGCGGGATCGCTCGATCCTAGCCAGTTGGTCCAGGTACGCTTCTTCAATGCGTTCGAGTTGGCGAGCGCGCCGGGCTTCCATGACCTCCAGCTCTCCACGCCAACTCGACGGCCACGGCAGCTGAAGTTGGACAAAGCCGCCGAGTGTCGGCGAGTCAGTGATCAGACTCATGTGCGGACCGATGCGCACCTCAGGCCAGGCCTTGGCAGCGACCCGACGCAGTTGCGCCTCGGCCACAGCCAGGGCAATGCGCTCTCGCCTGAGAAGCGGATGCCGATCGAGCAGGCCCCCCGCGTCTATGGTGTCCAGGTCCGCCGCTGGAATCTGAGCCTGGTTGGGAATGGCAAGCGAGGGATGCCCCATGGGCACACCACTCACCTCTGAAAGCAGCGCCTCGGCCCTCGCCTCTTGGACACGCAGGCGGGAGATCGCTGCTGCAAGTGAATGGGTGCGAGCCTCAACCCCTTCCCAGACAGCCGAGGGGAGGCGCCCGTGGGCCTGAAGAATCTCAAGGCGCACACGGTCTACCTGGAGATCCGATTGGAGCTGCTCAAGGGCCGTGTATCTGGCGCGGGCAGCCGCCAAGCTCACCCGCGAGCGCTCCACCTTGAAGCACGCGGACCACAGAGCCACTTCCAGCCCGACCGTGGCTTGCAGTACCTCGGTTCTCGCCAGCTCACGCTCGGCCTCGGCGGGTCCCAAACCCAGGAGGCGCGTCCATTCAATCGAGAGCTGGCCATCCACTAGGTCCTTGCCGTTCGGTACCTCGTGGAGCATGGACTGGAACCCCAGGGGGGCCGGAGCGCCGGCGGACCTGGCCAGACCCACGGCAGCCTGGAGTGCGCGGCGCGCCGCACGCACCTCGGGACTCCAGGTGTAGGCGCAGGCCTGCCAGTACCCCATTCGGCTGGCGTCGATCAAGTCCTCCGCACTGGGCTGAGGAAGATCGATCGCTTCAAGGCGTGCGATCTCGACAACCTCCGCTACGGGAGTACGAGAGACGTCGCGTTGATGCACGCTTCGGGCGATTTCACCCGGCTCGCTCTTCAGCGCCACGGGCGCGGCGCAGCTCGCAAGAAGAGCAACGGGAATCAGGATTCGGAGTTCGGGCCTTGGTAGAAACCTGGCCCATGAGTGACTCGGCATGGCATGGTTCCGCATGGAAAGCGGAAGGGGGACTGGAACGGCTGACGGGATTCACCCGCCGGAAAAAAAAGCCGACCAGCCGAGTCAGTTGCGCATAGGTGCCGTGCCGGGCAGCAGGCCCGATGGCGTCACCCCCACCGGGGGTGGCCTCACGCAGCGTTCATTCGTTCGCTCCACAATCCGAAGAACCTCATTCTTAGAGAGGTTCGCAAACAGCGGCGTCGCGTCTTGATTCTGGGGAGCCGGACTCGAATCCAGGAACTGCTCGAAATCCGGTACGTCCACCGTGTGGCAGGAAGGACAATCGCTCTTGTCACAGCTCTTGCCGGTCTGAATCTCCATCAGCTCATCGCCCCCGTTTTGCTCCATCAGGCAGCAGGGCGAGCTATGTTCCGGAGCAATCACCGGGCATAGGCACCATCCCATCTCCACCCCGCGCGGCACCAAGAGTGCTGGCAGGCAGGCAAGAATCAGGAGTCGAACGTGGATGAGGGCGGACATTTGATGGTTTCTTATCGACTAGGCGCAGTACGCATCACAATCCTACTTGTTTGAAACTACCCCGACGGGCCCAGGATGCCCCAGGGCCTGTGCCATGGACAAGAACCACCGATGAACGGCTCCTGGGGGGTGTTTTGCGCCCCTTGCCATGCCACCATGGACACATCCTGCGCCCTCTGTTTCCGCATTCCATCTTCATGTCGGGTCAATTTTCTCCACTTCAGAGCCCCATAAGCGCAGTAGTCGCCGCGCTGGGCACCCTCGTCCTGGCCTCGTGCCTTTCGAGTTGCACCCCTCAAACGCACGGGAAGCCACCGGCCAGCGGCACAGCCGTGCCCTTCGCCTTCTGGAATCTGGAGAACCTCTTCGACGCCGATGACGATCCGAACAACGACGGCGACGATGAGTACCTGCCAGGAAAGGAATGGACCCAGGAACGCTACACCCTGAAGGTCAGCCACCTCGCGGAGGCCATCGCCGCCCTGGACGTGGACGTCCTAGGTGTCTGCGAAGTGGAAAACCGACGGACCCTGGAAGACCTGGTGAGCCACGCAGCCATCGCGGCTCGGGGCTATCAGATCGCGCACCTGGACTCCCCCGACCTGCGCGGCATCGATCTTGCCCTCCTCGTCGCGAAGCCCCTGCGCATCACAGGTGACCCGGTCCTGCACCCCATCGACCTTGGTGAAGATGAGCGTCCGACTCGCGGGGTTCTTGAAGTCCAACTCCAGATTCAGTCTCGGCCTTTGACTGTGCTCGTCAACCACTGGCCCTCGCGCTACGGAGGGCGAGAAGAATCGACCCCTCGACGGGAGAAGGCGGCAAGGGTGGTGCGGGCCATAGTGAATGAGCGCATGCGTACCGCGGCACAGAACGGTAGCGAAGCCGAGGTGCTGATCATGGGTGATTTCAACGACGACCCCTGGGACGACTCGGTGAAGGGGATCCTGGGAGCCGCCAAGGAGCTACGCACGGTGACCCACCCCTACAACCTGTTCACCCAAAACGACAAGCAGACCGCTCCACGCCTCTACAATCCCACGTGGTCTCTCTTGGCCAATGGAGACCAGGGCACCTACTACTACTGGACCGATTGGACCTGGAACGTCTTCGACCAGATCATGGTGAGCCCGGGCCTCTTGGACG
>JAPKBO010000101.1 GCA_028823395.1 Planctomycetota bacterium
GGAAAGTAGCCCGTACCGACCATCGTCTCCGTTCGCACCAAAGTGGGCACCGTAACCGCGGTGTAGCCGTTGCCCACCATGGTGTCGAGGGCGTAGCGCATGACGGCGTGCTCCAAAAGGCACAGATCGCCTTTCAGAACGTAGTTGCGCGACCCGGCCAAGCGCGCGCCACGAACAATATCTAGCCAATCGTGCTGCTCTCCGATTTCGATGTGACTTCGCATCGGGAAATCAAAGGTGCGCGGCTCTCCCCACTTACGCAGCTCCACATTGTCTTCATCATTGACTCCATCGGGAACTTCGTCCGCCGGGACACTGGGCACCCGCAGCATCAACGCATCCATCTCGGTCTCGATCAGGGCTTGTGCTTCGGAGGACTCCTTCAGCTGGGCCTTGAGCCCCTTCTGGTCCTGGGCCAGCTGCGCTCGCTCTTCGGGCGCCGCCTCGGCAATAGCCTTGCCCGCCTGCTTCTGCTTGGAGCGCAACTCGTCCATGGCGTGCATCGCTTGGCGGTTGGACTCGTCCAACTCCAGGATGCGATCCACGTCACATTGCATGCGCTTCTTGGCGGCACCGGCCTTGACGAGCTCCGGGTTGGAGCGGATGAACTTGAGATCAAGCAAGAGAGGGTCCTGGGAGCGGCTCGTAGGAAGGAATGGGCGGGGTCGTGCCCCGAATGCGGGTTCTCACCGGGGAGCAGGCCCCGTCGCGAACAGGCATCCTACTTCCAGATCGACGTGATCTTACCGAAGAGCTTGTTCTTCTTCTCCACCAGTTGCACTTCCACCTCGGTCACACTCGGCCTCTTGTCCAAGGTGACGTCAATGGGGAACCAGGCTGCCTTCCAGCTCTTGTAGAGCGCATCCTGGTCTTGAATGATGTCCATCTCCTCGCCCTTGGAGCCGCGCTTGGCACCTTTCTCGCGGTAGCTCACCTCGGGCCGGGATACGGCCCCCCACACACGCTCGTAGCGCTCCCCCCCCACCCCTGTGACACAGACGGACTGGCCGATGACCGTGACCGACCGATCTGCAACCTCGGCCTTCCAATCGAAGCCGAACGGCGAGCCGAGCTCAACCTCCACCTCCATACCCGCCTCGGAGACGGTCCAGATGGGCATCGCTGCCGAGGGAAGAATGAGGGCCTTCAACAGCTGCTTCTTCTTCCCCTTAGAGACCATTCCATAATAGAACCGGTAACGGCCCACCGGGACCTCCACGCTCTTGGCCGAACTCAGGTCAAAGAAGGTGTTCTCATATGTGTTCTCCCCGCGAACAATCAGGAAGGAGGCTTCCGGCCCCTTGTACTTGAGCTTCAGACTTCCAGTGGGCAGGTTCTGCGGCGTCGCGGTCAACCTTGTCCCGCCATCGGCGATCTCCATCCGGTACCAGACCCCTTCGATCTGTTGGTACTCACTCCAAGGCAGCGCGTGTTTGGACTTGCCTATAACCACCGAGTCCATCTCCGGCTGGAAGTTGTCCTTAGTCAACCCGATGTGCCCGTACGCCAGTGCGGGACTGCCATAGATGCCATCCACATTGTCATCCAGTACTCGAATCGACGTGCCATTGATCTCGCCCTGCATCGAACCCGCGGGCACGTAATAGATGTTGACCAGGTCATCATTCGGTGCCAAATTCACTTGCACGCCCTGATAGGTGTCGGTCTCACTGCCCGTGATGGCGAGCACGGCCCACTTACGCTTGCTGGCGCCCTCGCCGATATCCATCACCACGGGGTCGAGACGGCCGCGGATGGGCAACTCCACATCCCCTTCCCCATCGCGATCCACGTCCACCTGGATATCCGAGGAGCCCACACGCAACACGTCGGGACCGTCTTCAATCCTGGCAATGGACGCGCGAGACCCCTTCTTGTTCAGCGTAACCGAACTCCAGATGGGATAGATCTCGTCCAGGAAGTAGCTCGGCCGACTGAAGGTCGCCAGTTTCTCAACTAGATCAAACTCCATCTCGACAGTGACCGCGGCTCCCACCGAGGCCTTGGCGCCACCAGGGGTTGCGGGTGCACCCTCGGCTCCCGGCTTGCCCTCCTCTTCGGCTTTAGGGGTGGCAAAACCCAACGCGGCATAGCGAATGTAGTGCTCCTTCATGGCTTTGTACTGAGGATCATTCAGTTCGATTGATTCACAGGCAGCCATGTACTTCTCGTAATTCACACAGCAGCGCTTGAAGTCTGCATTCTTCTTGCCCAGAGCCGTGTCCTCATAGCAGAGACCGGCGAACAAGAAATTCTGTGCGGTGTAGTACTTGTCCCCCAGCTCGTCGAAGGCCTCACCAAGCCTCTCGAAATCCATGCCCAACGCAGTGAACTTGTAGGGCAATTTCTCACCAGCCATATTCTCGTGGTACAGGATGACCTTCTTGTTGAACCCCGTCGTTAGCTTGACCCGCGCCCGCTTGACCGACACGTCCAAGAGCGAGAAGTACACTTCCATCTTCTTGCAGAACTCTGTTCCGAAGGCCGACTTCCATGCCTTGCGGAAGGCGTCCATGCGCTTAAAGAGGAGCTCACTCGGGGTGTTGGATATCCCCTCTGCCGTATCCAAAACCCAGAGTGCCGAGTGTTGTGGATTCTTCTTGAATAGGCGCGCCATCGTATCGCTTGACCCGATCTTCATGGCCTGCGTGAAGCTACTCCTGAAGGTCGCCTGGTCCACGTCCTGCAAGGCGAACGACGGTTTTGGGGTCGCAGCGGAGGACGCAGTCGAGGCGTTAGCGACCGAGAACGTGAGCGCACAGCACAGGATCAGGAGGGGAGCTTTCATTGGAGCAGTGTAGCACCCCAAATCAATCGGGTTTCTGATCCGCCCTAGCCCTTGCGCGAGACCCGCTTGAGGAATTCCTTTTCCCGTTGGGTAAGGGACCCCAAGCCCTGTGAGTGGATCTTCTCCAGCAGTCCGTCAAGCCGCTCCTGGTCCACCTGCCGGCGTTCGACGCGCCCTTCCGCCTTGCGCTCCCGCCAACGCCCGATGGGGTCCCAGCGCACCCAGCCCTGACGGGCTGCCAGGAATCCGTACAGCGCACCTCCCAAATGAACGTAGTGCGCCACCATGTCCGATTGGCCAGACTTGAGCCCGATCAGCAAGCGCATGGCATCGAGCGCAACGATGCCCGCAGCCAACCACTTGAGACGCACGGGGAAGAAGAAGAGGAAAACGGTAGTGTCCGGACGCAACACGGCGGTCGCCACGAGGACACCGAGCACCGCCCCCGATGCTCCGATAACGGGCGCCCCGCCTCCCAAGAGGAGGTGCAGCAGCGCGCCACTAAACGCTGCGCCCAAGTACAGAGTCAAGAAGCGGTTGGATCCCAGAATGGCCTCCAGCATCGTTCCGAAGAAGTAGAGCAGCAGCATGTTGAATAACAAGTGCATGGGATCCATCGCAGAGTGCAGGAAGGCATAGGTGATCACCTGCCAAACCGGCAAGAGCGGAAAACTCTCTTCCCATAAGCCCGGGGCCAACCCGAGCCATCGCACCATCCCCTCGGCCACGGGACTAGAGGCCAGCCATATGAAGAAGAAGATCAGGAACCCGGCCCCGTTGATCATCATGAGGCGCTTGACCACTGGAGTGATCGAAGGCAAAGCCATGCGGATAGGCGGTCCGGACTCACCACCCCCTCCCCATGAACTCTGGCCCGGGTCCTGGTATTCACTAGTCATGGCAAGGTCGGTTTTTCGTTTCCCCTAATCAGGGGCCCTAGACGCCCGCTGCGACGCGGGCTGCAGACAGAGTGTTCTTCAAGAGCATGGCGATGGTCATGGGCCCGACCCCTCCGGGCACCGGAGTAATCGCCCCGGCTACCGACACGGCCTCTGCAAAGTCCACGTCCCCGACCAGCTTGCCGTCCTCGCCGCGGTTGATGCCCACGTCAAGCACGGTTGCACCCGGCTGGATCCAATCTCCTTTGATCAGGCGAGCGACGCCGACCGCAGCCACCAGAATGTCGGCTCGGCGACACTCCGCGGCCAGATCCGCCGTGCGAGAGTGGCACACCGTCACCGTGGCGTTGCGAGCCAGGGCTAGCTGAGCCAGGGGTTTACCCACCAGCATGGAGCGGCCCACGATCGTCACGCGCTTGCCCTCCAGAGCGATCCCGTGGCGATCGAGGATCTCGATGCAGCCGGCAGGAGTGCAGGGGACGTGGCCGAGACTACCGGTCACCAGAGCGGCCACGTTGGTCGCGGTCAGGCCATCCACGTCCTTGGCGGGATCGAGGCCACGCAGCACGCTGTCTGCATCGAGCCCCTTGGGTAGGGGTAGCTGAACCAGAATGCCGTGTACGCTCGAGTCCAGGTTGAGGCGCTTGATCTCAGCCTCCAAGTCCGCCTGGCTTGTCTCCGCGTCCAGGCGCAGGGTGGACACCTCGAACCCGGCCTGGGTCGCGGCGCGATCCTTGTTGCGCACGTAGACCTGACTGGCAGGATCTCCGCCCACCAGGACAACACAGAGTCCCGGGGCAGGATGGCCAGCGGCGCGCAATGTCGCGACGCCCGCCGCCACGTCCTCGCGCACCGCTGCCGCCGTGGCCTTGCCATCGAGAATATTTGCCATGCCTACGTCGTTCATGTCTGTGCTCCTTACTTCCTTGCTGCCTCGCGCTTAGCACCGACTCCCGCTGCCAGCACCACCAAGATCTCAAATGCCCAGAAGGACGCCAACGCCATAACCACACCGCTCGTGAATCCATAGCTGTGCAGGCCAACGCCCAGCAGGTTGACGCCCCACCAAGAAGCCGAGACCACGACCGCACCCAAGACCGCCATAACAGCCAAGCCCCGATCGCGAATGTAGCCACCCATGCGTGCATGCAGGATCATGATCTCCCAAAGGCAAATCAACAGTGCACCGTTCTCTTTGGGGTCCCACCCCCAAAAGCGACCCCAAGAGTCGTTGGCCCAAACGCCGCCCATGATCGTTCCGAATACAGAGAGCAGGAGCCCGAAGCACACAACCCCGTACGTCATACGAGTCAGACCGCTATAGAACTCTCGATCTCCGGAGCGATACCCGACCAAACGGCCCAGGATCCAGATGTGTCCCAAGCCACCCGCGAGCAAACCTGCCGCGTAGCCCAAGGTGATGGTGGTCACGTGAATGGCGAGGTAGTAGTTGGTGTCCAGCACGGCCACCACAGAAGCCATGGTGTCGCCAGCACTGGCAACCTCCTTGAGCTCATAACGCCCCGCAAGGAACATACCCGCGGTGCCCAGCACCGTTGAGAGGCCAATGGCTATCCGCTGCCGTGTTAGCCACTCGGTCACGAGCCCCATCAGCACGGCGCCAGCGGTGATAAACAACACCGTGTCGTACAAGCTAACGACCGGTGGCCGCTGGCGGATGATGCAGCGCAAAACGATGCCGAAGATCAGCAGAGCCGTACTGCCCAGGGTCATTCCCCAGGTGAACTTGCGAAGCCATCCCTTGTTCGGCGCGACGAGGCTGAAACAAACACCCAAGAACCCGAGCAGGTAGAAGACCAGAGCGCGAGTGAAGGGGTCCCAGCGGTAGAGATCCACTTCCAATTCGATGGCGCGATACTCTCCGCGTGCATCCGCACGGGCCACCAGCAGCCCATGCAGAGCCTGTAGTTCAGTACGCAGCCTTTCGGGGTCCGCCTTGGCCTGCTCCAGGCGCTGCAGCCCCCGAAGCACTTCAATCTCGGCGCTGAGGTCCAGGTCACTGTCAAAGGCCACGTCGATCAGATCCGTGACACGCCACCAGCGCTCGGCACTGACGGAGTCCGGGTGCGGCGCCATGAGCACCGGTCCCCCACGCCCACGCTCACTGATCTCCGCGAGATGCTCCGCAAGCGTACGCATAACCGCCTGCTGTTCACTGCTGGCTGACTCGCCCCCCGGCACACCACGCCAAAGCGCCTTGAAACCCGGTGCCCCCTCGAGCACGGTGGCGAGGTCTCCCTCGCTTTGGCTCCAGATCCCCTCCAATCCCCCCGTAGGCAAGCTACGCCGGGTAAAATCCAAGGCTAGGGTCAGCCCCTCGAACGTGCGCAGATTGCTCTCTAGGTTGAGCAGCTTGGTCTGGACCAATGAGCGCTCCGCAGGATCCGCCGCCTGAGCACCCGCAGCCTCGGCAGCGATCTTCTGGCGGGCGAGACTAAGCTCCTCAAAGGTGTACCAGTCCGCCTTCGCCCGAGCCTCTAACCCCACGGCCGCCAAGACCGCGTCGTTATCAATGCGGAAGCAAGGATAGGTTCGAGCCAGCTCCGGGAAGAGGAAGCAGTCCAAGAGCCAGGCTCGGTGGTCCAGCTTGGTCCCATCCCGCAACTTGAGCGTGCGCTTGCCGTTGAATTGCAAGAGGCGCAAGCCCGCCAAGGAATCCATGGGCTTGATACGGCCCCCGTCCTGCACCGGTAGCGTCGCAAAGAGCTCGAGCACTTCCGACTCCCAGGGTGCCCGGCCAGCCCCAGTGGAAGACTCGCTCTGCCCGCTAGCTTGGCCGAGGAACAGACCCATCCCAACAATCAGACCGTAGAAGTAATTCATGAGCGGACTCCCTGCGCTGAGTTATCCCCGACTGCACGGCGGCGGCCCTGTGTTCTGGCAAATCCCAAGAGCTTGCGGACGAATACGGTGAGCAATCCCAAAGTGATGACCCACATGCTGTACTCGGGCCACTTATCCGAAACGTTTCGCACCACGCTGAAGACGGAGTAGGGCTCTTCTTCAAGGATGTGGCCACTCCCGGCGGAGAGAATGGGAAGGACGGGTCCACCGACTCGTAGGCTCAGCCGAAAACCATCCCGCGTAACGTCGCGGGCATAGAACGTGGTCGCTGCCGAAACGGAACGGACCTCCACTGTCCCCGGGATCCTCTCTTCATAGCTCGCCCAATCACCACTGGCGTTGGAGAGGCGGACAGCGCGGCCCTCGCGAATCGTGTGCCCAAACATGAAGACGCGGCTTCCGGCGACGTCGAAGGTGCAAGGACCTGCAGGGCCCGCATCCTGGGGACCCCAGGATGATTGAAAGAGAACCAACCCGTCGGAGCGCAAGGGCTCATTCATCTGGATCCGAATACGCTCCTCACGCTCGCCGACGATCTTGGTGACATCGCTACGGTAGGCCCTGGCCATGGACATGCCCGGATGATCCTCCTTTTGGAAGTCCTCCAGGCGCAACTGGAAGGGCATCTTGAAGCGCGCGTGGCGCAGGTCCACGGCCCAGGTCCGACCGCCTGACTCAAAGGTCCACGGGGCGACTTGGAAGCCCCACAACAAGGCGCGCCCCGATGATCCCCCTCCACTGATCTCGACCACGAGGCCTGCCGCATTGCGACCAGGTTCGGGATCAGGAGGGCTCGCCATGAGGTGGAAGCCATCTAACTCAACTCCCCCCTCTTCAGCCCCAGCAGGTTGCACCATGGCGGACGGCAGGAAATTCGACAACAAGAGGTCGAAGGGCAGCTCGCTAGATGTAAAGCGTCGACGCTGATCTCGCCCCAGGTCCGCGAATTCCCCATGGCGGATTACGAGCTCCTCCACAGAGTCCTCACCCGTCACTTCAAAGACCGTGACCTCCCAAAGGTGGTCGGACCGGAAAGTCTCCGCCACACGACCTTCCGCGAGGCTGATGTGGCCCTCATCCGCCGTCCATTGCTTGACGAGGCCGGATAACAGCAGGAAGGCAATCCCGAGGTGAACCACAACGATGCCCGCCGTACGGCGAGAAATTTTCAGACGCAGCAGGCCCCCTACGAGCATGTTCATGGACAGGAGCGTCATGCATGTCATTCCCGCAGGGAATGTGGGCAGACGCAGCCCCCCCACCTCGGTCCATAGGAACCAGGAAGCAAAGAAACGCTCCTTGGCCGCGTGCAGTCCGTGGTCCACCTGGTAAAGGGTGCCGAAGATCGTGAGTAGGAACAGGCAAGCCAGGAGAACAATGGCCAACCCAAACGATGAGAAGAGACCCAGAAAGCGGCTGGGAAGTGTGGTCTTGGAAGTCATTGAACTTTCTCCAGAGATTCCACGAAGGCTACGAAGCCTGCGCGCTCGGCCAGCAGCTCAGCCCGAGAGCCCACCATCTTCACGAACAGACTCCCTTCGGGCCGAATGCGCAGGACGCCCAACAAGGCTGAATCCTGTCCCTCCCCTAGCAGTTCAATCATGGGACAAGCCGCCCCCAAGCATTGAATCGTGGAGAGAGCCGAAACCGAGTCATCCCCGAGAGCTTGGGCGCCGACCTGCCCACACCAGCGATTGATGTTGGCCTTCAGCCCACCGGCTTCACCTGGCAACTCCACGATGTAGCACTCTGAAGAGTTGCCGGCTAGCAGATTGACGACCCGCATCCCGCCGGGCGCCTGCTCACGCCAGCCGTCAGGCAGGCTAAAATCGAAACGTTCTCGGGGTAGTTGCGGACCGGTAATCCCACCCCCGGGGTTTGAAACCACAGGTCGAGGCTGGGGAGTAGGCGAAGCAACCGCGCCGCCCGCTTGACCCGGAATCTGTACTTGCAAGGAGCCGCAGAAGGCATCAAATGCGCCGGCCTCGTCGGCGACTAGTGCAGCAGGGCCCGTCATCTTGACGAAGATCGTGAAGCGCTCCGCAACCAGAATAGCGCCCAACAGGCCCCAATCTGAACGAGGCGAACTGCCCATGTTGGTGTAGCTACCGTTCAGCGCCACGCGTGTCGCCCCGGCACCCAATAGATTCATGAGGGGGAGCTCCTGCGCCGCGCCCGGCGCCAAGGGCTCCAATCCCATTTGCTCCTGCCGCCAACGGTTCACGTTGGCCTCCAAGCCACCACCATCCCCACCCAAGACCACCAAGGTGCACTCGGCCTCGGGATGACCCGCAGGGCGAAGGTTCGCGATGCGCATCCCGCTGGCCTCCAGCTCTTGCCAACCGGCGGGCAGAGTCCATGACAGAGGCGACTCCTGAGTCTCCGGGGCGCGCGCTCCAAATCGCTGAGCCGTACTCCACCCCGCTCTCACGGGCCGACTCGCGGCGGAGACGATACGCCGCCCCTCAATTTCAATCTCGTCCGCGGGTGTGCAGGCCGCACACACCAGTCCCATCCCCATCATCAGTCGTCGAGTAAGTTGCAGCATGATCACCATTTACGCTCTAGCACATAGTCTCCAAGCATGGACAGGGCCGCCTTAGAGGGGCTCGCATCCAAGCAATTTAAACGCTTGTTCGCCTGGGCGACCAGATCTCTGGCCCGCCCCATGGCCCTATCCACCCCGGCATCCAGGTTACAGGCCGAGCGCAAGGCAACGCGACGATCGCCCGAGAACTCGTCCCCATAAGCGGCCCGAATAGCTGTGCGAACCGACTCATCAGCACTTGCGTAAGTCGTGAGTACGGGCAGGGTCACTTTGCCGTCCTCCACGTCGTTTCCGACGCTCTTACCCACAGCCTCCTGATCCCCCACCAGGTCGAGGACATCATCGACGATTTGAAAGGCCAACCCCACCTCTTCGCCGAAGCATGCCAGGGCCTCAACTTGCTCCGGGTTGTCGGCGGCGGGATAGGCAGCACCCAATTCACATGCGGCGCGATAGAGGGTGGCCGTCTTGGCCGCGGCAATATATTCGTACTGCTCAACGTCCATCTCGAAGGCCCGGCGCGAACCGGCCTGGATGATTTCCCCCTCGCAGATGCGCTGAGTGGCCCGGGACAGGATCTCACTCACCATAGGTGAACAGAGGGTAGTCGAGAGGTGAAAGGCCCGCGCGTAGAGCAGATCCCCAAGGAGGACAGCCACCTGATTGTCCCAGCGCTGGTTCACGCAGGCCACGCGTCGACGCACCTCGGCTCCGTCGAGCACGTCATCGTGGACCAGGGTCGCCAGGTGGATCATCTCGATCACGCTGGCCACCTGAGGCAACTCGGGGTGATCATTTCCCGCGGCGCGAGCCGCGAGCAACACCAGAGCGGCGCGCAACTGCTTGCCGCGAAAGCTCCCGAGGTGTTCGGTCATCTCCGACACGGCGGGGTGATCCGATGCCAGCTCGCTGGACACGCATGCTCGCATCTGCTCCATGCCCACATCCACGGGCTCCAGCAATTGAGCCAAGCGCCGATCGCGTATGCGGTTGGTGAGAGCCTTCATGCGCTCTCCTCGCTCGCCGGATGGGACCACGAGCTACGATCCAGGTCCTCCGGGGTGTTCACGTTCAGGAAGGGGCTTGTGCTCCCGATCCAGTCCGAATTCTTGTCCAGAGCGCGAATGACAAGGGGGGCCCCATCCTCTCGAGACCCCGACCAGAATGAGTCCATGCGATGGCAGCCAGCAGACAGGCTGGCACACACGGCAGGGAGTACCGTTCGGCGGTAGAGGGCACAAAGAGGTTCATCTCCATCCTCGCCGCTGTAGTAAACGAGATCCACGTCCGCCTCGAGAGCCGTGGTCAGCAAGGGTGGAAACAATTGAGCGTCCAGAGCCGGCATGTCGCAGGCCACGACGAGCAGCCACTCTCCGTCCAGCTTTTCCAGTCCTGCACGCAAGCCTTGCAGCGGGCCACATCCGGGTACTTCGTCGAGCACAAGTGGGTAGCCCAGATCTTGATAGCGGGGCTCACTCCCACAAGCCAACCAGACCTCCCCCGCCACCTCCGCCATCAGATGTGCGGTCCTACCCAACAAGGTCTGCCCGCCCTGCTCCGACTGAGCCTTATCCCATCCCATGCGCCGACTTCTCCCGCCGCAAAGTACTAGCGCGGTGACCTGGCCAGGGGGAAGGGCCGCTGAGTGTCGGGGATTGGACATGACGGCGATGGGCCGAATGGAATTCAAAGAGTGGGGTCTGAGACGTCTGCCACACTCGACTCCGTACGGACGGGGCGACGGCTCACGTACTCAGGTCTATCCCACGAATCAAATCACTTGGGGTCGGATTCCTCGGCTTCCGATTCATCGCCCTCCAGTCGGGCACCGGGTGCGGACTCGTCCTTCAGACCCTTCTTGAACTGCGTGATGCTTGTGCCCATTGCGCGCGCAAGTTCGGGCAGCTTCTTGCCACCAAAAAAGAGCACGGCCAGCACGGCGATCGGCCACATCTCCTGGATACTGATCATTGCTAGGTGGGTCATGGTGATCTGTGTCCTCCCCAGGATGGGGAGGAGAATGGTGGAGGGGTTCGAAGTGGAACAGGCCGGGCTGGGGCTGCCCGGGAGCTTTATTCTAGGGTCTGCAATGGGAGTGGGCACGGTGCCCTTGGGCGCTTTCTCCCCTGACGGGACTGACCGGGGGCCTTTTGAGGCTAGCGCGCCCCTTCGATTCCTTGGATCCCATCGAACTCGTCGCCGGCCCTGCGTGCAAGCTGCGACTGGCGCTTGGGGGCGAGCGCCGGCAAGACAAGATCGGGACTGGCCAGGGTACCCTCAGCCTTGCCTCCCACCCGCGGGCCAAGGCCCACGACTAGGCCCGCGGCCATCAGGCGGGCTCGAACCCGAGCCGCGGCAGTGTAGGTGCTGAGCAAGGACCCGGGCGCCATGAGCACGGCGATGCGCCGGAGGAAACTAGCCTCCCACAAAGGCGGATCGACGCCCGGGGAGAAGGGGTCGAGAAACACCGCATCGAAGCCGGGACAGTTCGAAGGCCAGTGTGCGGGCCAGGTGAACTCTGCCAAAGTTTCACGACCGTCCCCGAGCAAGAGGTGCAGGCGTCCCCCACCGGGCAAGGCCACACCCTGCCTCCGCGCCTCCGAGGAGCCCTCAAGGCACACAGCCAGGGCCTCGCTCACCGGACGCTGGTAGCCGTCGGCTCCGGCAAGGGATCGCTGTGCGTGCAGCTCTAGGGAAGCCTCGATAACGCTCGGGTCCCGCTCAAGCGTGACGATCTCCAAGGCGCAATCCGTTCCGTCCACGGCCTCCAGAGCCGCTGCCAGATTCCAGCCCAGCCCGGTGCCCACGTCGAGAACCCGTAGACAGGAAGGCGCGTCACCCGCCAAGGCCCGCTCCCGCAGCCGCGTGGGTCCGGCGTAGCGCTCACGGGCCTCCGTCCAGGCCCCCTCGCGCGCATGACATGCCTGCCCTAGGCCGGATTCCAAAAGAGTCCAGCTGCCGTCCTCGGTCTCCAGTGCTTCCCAGGATCCACTTCCCACAATGAACAGAGGATAGCCCGAAGGCGATCGCGGGCCGAAGCCTCGTTACTCTATTCCCCATGGAGCCTGTCCCGATCACCCGCGCCCTGACCCGCGAAGTACAAGCCATGGAGTTCGCGCCACCCGTGGACCACGTGTACAACCCGCTCGTCTACGCCCGGGCCAATGCCGAGACCTTCATTACTCGCTATCTGCGCCCCGGCGTAGAGACGCTGCTGTTGGGCATGAACCCCGGCCCCTACGGAATGGCCCAGACCGGAGTGCCTTTCGGAGAGGTCGCCGCCGTACGCGACTGGCTAGAGATCGCCGAGCCCGTACAAAAGCCCGAGCGCGAGCACCCCAAACGCCCCATCCTCGGCATGGACTGTCCGCGCAGCGAGGTCAGCGGTAGGCGACTATGGGCCTGGGCGGCCGAGCGCTTCGATTCCCCCGAGGCCTTCTTCGAGAAGTTCTTCGTGTGGAACTACTGCCCGCTGGTTTTCCTGGAGGAGGGTGGCCGCAACCGCACACCGGACAAGCTACCCGCAGCTGAAAGGGACGCTCTGTTCACAGCCTGCGATCGGGCGCTGATACGCCTGGTGCAACATGTACAGCCGCGCTGGGTGCTCGGAGTGGGTCGCTTCGCCGAGAGTCGGGCCAGGACAGCGCTAGCGGAGACGGCGCCCGAGGTCCAAATCGGCACCATCCTGCACCCCTCACCCGCGAGCCCGATCGCGAACCGCGGCTGGGCACCCCAGGTCGAGGCGCAGTTGACGGCCCTGGGTCTGGGCCGCTGAACGACCGCAGGCCTCAGTTGGTCTGAGTCGCGGCCAGTAGGTTGGCCTCGCGTAGGCTCTCTTCCA
>JAPKBO010000311.1 GCA_028823395.1 Planctomycetota bacterium
GCCGCGGCGGCCAGACCGACGTTCCGGAACAGGTTGGGTCGGTGGTCCATGTAGAATTTTAGGATGTAGGATCGCGCCAGTCGGGCGGCATGGGCCTCCTGGCCCAGGTTCCCAGTGTTGATCAGCGGGCGCAGGAGGCGCTCTGCCCTGTTCTGGTCGGTGAGAATCATCCGGGCCCAGTAGCCGTTGAAGGACCCACGCGGGTCCCCCGGGACCGTCAGCTCGCCCAGGAAGCCGACCTGGGACGCGCGCACGTCGTTGAGAAGTCCCCTCTGGGCGTAGTTCATCATGCCGTACATGTCCGCCACGCTCTCGTGTGGTATGTGGGCTGCGTCCCAGTTCCGTCCCGATGCGGCGTTGTAGAGCATCGCGCTGAGAGCCCCAAGGGTAGCCGGTCCGGCCGCCGATCCCCCCCTGCTCCTCATCGACTCTTTTGTCATCCGCTCTAGCTCTCCTGCGGTGGGCTTTGAGCGCTTGACGCCCATCATCCAGTCCGTCATGCGCTTGGAACCGGCAGCGAGTGAACCCCGCGCTGCGATTCCCCCGATTGAAGCGCCCACGGTCCCACCCACGGCTCCTCCAACAGAAGCCCCGGCAACAGTAGCGGCGTTCCCGAGCCCCATTTGCGCCAGGGAACTCATCGAACTGGACATGGCCTGGCGTGTAAACTGTGTGATCTTTCTCCTCTTCTTCTTCTTCTTCGCAGGACGACGCAGGTGGTGCGCCAAGTCCTCGGGGCCAAAGTAGTTTAAGTTGGGGGGACCCTCGATCCCGTCCGGGTGTGGCCATGGAGGCAGGTCGGGCTTCTTCGGTGGGACGGGCTGAGGCTTCGGGCCAGTAGCGGGTGAGGGCTTGGAGATCCCGGCTGCCTGCGCGGTGGCCCTTGCAGCGTCCGCCTTCTTTTGGGCAGCGACGCGTGTCTTTACGCGGGACCATATGCCGGGTCTGGCCGACTGTGGCGGACGCTGGTCCAGAACAGGCTCGGGCGCCGGCGATTGCGGGTGGGCCCCAGGGCTGCCCCAGCCGCCCAACGACCCCAACGAACCCAGAGACGCGTTGGCGCCACGCCGTAGGTGGTCTGGTAGATGTTTCAGGCCCGCTTTGGTTATCCCCATGGGAATTGCATCCAAATCGGGCGGCCGGCTGCTTAGAGACCCCGAGGCTGTGCCACGTCGGTTGCGCTTCGCCCTCTTTCGCTTCTTCTTCTTCTTGAAGACCTCGCTGGCGGCGAACGCAGCGGCCCCGACAGCGGCTCCCACCTTTCCTGCAGTGGCTGCTGCTTGTCCGGCCGCTGCCGCTGCTTGTTGTCCTGCTGCCGCCGCGGCTCCACGCGCAGCTGCTCGACCGACGACCTCTGCCTGTTGGAATGCGGGATAGAGAATGTTTTGGATCCAGTGGTTTGCGTTCGTCGCTCCCCAGTTGAACCCCCGGTTCATGTACGGGCGTATGAGGTCGTACACCCTGAAGGCCTCGTCCGCGTTCTCCCAGAACATCATCCGCAAAGTGGCCAGCGTATCACCGTTGATGAGCCCCATGACTCCGGCGTAGCCTTGGAAAACGTCCATCTGCTGTTGGAACCGCACCATGTTGTCCACCATGTGCTGGCCTTGCGCCAGATTCGGAATAGGCGCGCCCCCTGGGAGGCCACCGCCTCCGAACACCCTGGTCGCGATGTCCGCGAGTACGTACCCAGCTGCTGCCGTGACTCCGGCGCCGACGAACTGTGCTGCCGTTCTGCTGATCTCCTCGACGGTCTTGTCGAATAGGCCGTCCTCGTCCTTGTCCACGACCTCCAGCTCTGCTCCGAGTTTCTTGCGCTCGATGAGGTCCAGAATCGCCGGGTAGAAGACCCGGTCTAGCTTTCCACTGATTATGCGCTTCCCGCCTTTGAACCCGGCGTCTGTGAACCAGCGTTTGGTACCTTTCGATGGATCGTCCGTAGAGGCTATGTACTGTTTCGACTTGGCTTCGTACGACGAGTATGTCCCCGTGTCGTCGCTCTCTAAGCCACGGTCGACTTGTCTCGATTTTGACGTCGAGTCGAAGAAAATCTGCTTCAGGATAGCCTTGTCGCGCACCTGCCAGAGGTTCATCTTGAGCCGTATCTCCTGGAGCGGGTCCGGTACCTGTCCGCGTCCGTAATAGGGGCTGCCGACTTCGCTACCGAACACGTCCTTGTGTTCACCCAGCGCGCTCAGCTGGCGGAAAAGCTGGTTTCGGGTCCTATCGGCGCCGTCACCGACTTTGTTCCAGTTGTTCAGGAACTCGTTGCCGTTGGAGACGTGCTCGTGCCACGGTGCGTAGGGGTTGGCCTTTTGGTCCAGGGTATCCCCCCTTTGCAGGAGGACGGACCTGAGAGCCATTTTGAAATGTTCCATCTGTGGTAGCTGCCAGGTCCCGCCGTTTGCCCATTCATACGCGATGAAGGGTTCGCCCTCGCCCAGCCCACTTTTGCCGCCGTACTGGACCTTGTGCGGGACCCAGCCGACCGTGTGCTGGCCCGGTGCCATCTGCGGGACTATGGAGTCTGGGTGGTCGGGCATGTCGTCGAGAAGTTGTTGTTCGATCGGCTTCGCAGTCGTCGGTGTAGGGGTGAAGGGCTTGTTGTTTGGATACCCACTCGGGTCGAGCCCCGG
>JAPKBO010000312.1 GCA_028823395.1 Planctomycetota bacterium
GACGGTCGAGATTCATTCACTATGCCCACCCCGAGACCGCTCAAAAGGAATGCCCTCGACTAATGGCTACCTCGAAGAAGAAAAAGGCGCCCGTGGCGACCGACGTGGCGACCGACCTGGCGCCCCCCCAGTACGCCGAACGCTTGGAGCGAATCGAAAGTCAGCTTTCGATGCTGGTCGAAGCTCTCACTTCGCCCATCGATCCTCCGGCTCTGGTGAAAAAAGGGCTGACGAGCCAGAAGTCTCGCGGGGCGCAGGCGCTCCGGGCTCGAATCGGTCGCGCTGCCAAGCGCAACGGCATGACATCAGCCGAATGGATTGAGAAATACGGCCTCGTGGACGTGATGCCCACGCCCGACTGACCTCGACCCCTTTTTGTCGGGCTCAACAGCGCGGCCGATGTAGACCTCGGAGCGAGTCAGGTTGATCACGTTCGCTCCAACCGCTCGGAGTTGGTGGTGCGGGTACTGGTCGCGCAGGACCGCGGGCACGGTCGAGCTCGAGGTGCCGACGACGCGCCCGTCCGCGTCGATGTTGCAGCCGGTCTTGGTCTGTTCGAGCTTTTTGAGAAGCGCGGGGAGGAACCCCTTCCCGCTCCGCACGCGACGGAAGCCCTTCGGCGCTGCCATCGGAAGCTGGCAGAGCTTGCCGACCTCCTTCACCGTGCCGGCGGTCTTGGCGAGGTAGTTCGCAAGCTCGCCCTTGTCTCGCGCGATGTCAGCGGACGAGATGCGGCCGAATCCAAACTTGACGAACACCTCCAACAGCCACCCGCCCATCGCATCGCGGCGATGCGACCCGGGGTTGCGCTCGTTCTCCGCGAGTTGCTCGCGCACGATGGCGGCCAACTGGGGGTGATGGATGAGCACGTTGGCGTGGGGGCGCCCGTTCTTGTGTTGCTCGATGACCTGCACCCACTCGGAGCCGAGCGGTTCGAGCCCGCGCTTTTCAAGCTGGTAGCTGATCGCCCGCTTCGCCTTCATCCAGTTGCGACCCCACAGCTTGTAGGCAGCCTCGACCCCGCGGTCCATGTGTCCGCCACCGTCGAGCGTCCCGAACCAATCGAGGGTGAGCACGAGGAACATGCAGTCCTCCACCTTGAACGGCGCGAACGCTGAGAGCGTCCGCGAGTAGAAGACGGAATTGCAGTGTCGGCGGCATTCCTCGGACGTGCAGCGCCAGTGATTGCAGAGGTACGGGGTCCGAGTGACTACCGCGGTGTCGGTCGCGGCCTTCGGCCACGTGTGGATGAAGTACTTCGGGGCTTCCCAGTGGCTCCGGTGGCAGGCCTTGACCGAGCCGGGAACGTAGAGGCTCGACGGGACGGCTCGACGGGCGACACCGCGCTGCGCGCGGACGTGGCGAATTCGGCCCTTTGGGGCCGTTTCTCCACTTGTTGTAGTAGAGACAAGGGCCCCGAGAGGGGGCGACGGGACGGCCGACAGAAGGGCTCGCGCGGGCTGAGGTAGGGCCTCAAGCGGTAGGGCAGCCGTGGCCGAGGTGGACACAGCGAGGGCTAGACCAGCTCGACGCGGGCCAGCTCCGTCGTGTGGCTCCCTCTGGGGCTCTGCCCCAGCCCCCGTAAACCGCCCTATGTCGGCCACAGACCCGCCCAAAAGGCAGGACTGTGATCTTTCAATCGGGGTTTGCTAATCTCTGAATCCAAGAGAGGCCCTCCAAGGCGCTTTTGGAACCCTCAACGTGTCCTGCCAGGGATTTTGCGTTGGGGGCTTTCTTTTGCCTGGATGCTTCCAGGCGGCCCCAAGGGTTCCGGTGGGAATCGTTTCACGAAGGGCCGGTATGTGGCAAGCTATTCTCTGGAATTTCTAGTAGAATCGTAGAATGGCGGAAGATGAAGAGAAAGTCGTCAATCTGCGCGATAGGGGCCGCCCACACCGCGAGATTGACGACCCGCAGAGACGGTTGGAGCGAATCGAGTCGCTTCTGGTGTCCCTGGCGGCGAAAATTGCCCAGGGCGATCTCAAGAGCGAGAACTTGGCGATCGAACGCGACCAGCTCGCGGCCGAACGCGACCAGCTCGCGAAGAAGCTCGACCAGATGGCGCGAGAGCGACTGAAGGGAAGGCCCGCGAAAAACAAAGCGAGTTGGCGAGGCCAGCGGTTCACCCCGAGTTCCGGGCGCGTTTCGACCCCAAAACAAAAGTCTAAAAATGGCGCACATGGATTGTTCGCGATGGTCGGTATTCTTGCGGGGGGTTACATCGTCAAGACGGTGCTTGAAGCCCGAGCCGACGCCGAGCTCGACGACGTGCTGCGCGGGATTGAGGAAAACCCGAGCCGGTCGCTCGAACCATCTGGAGATCTATCCGCTACGGCGATCACCCAAATGGCGTTGATGGTCGCTGATTCGACCCGCGAGGTTCACCACCACCACCACCACGCTGAGACGACGGTCGTGAATCGACCCGTTCCTGGGCCCGCCGGGCCTCGGGGTGTTCAGGGTGTTCGTGGGCTCGCAGGCCGCCCGGGAAAATCACTCAAGGGGGCCAAGGGCGAGAGCGGCCGCGCTGGACGCGACGGTCGCAAGGGTCGAGACGGTCGAGACGGTCGAGATTCATTCACTATGCCCACCCCGAGACCGCTCAAAAGGAATGCCC
>JAPKBO010000313.1 GCA_028823395.1 Planctomycetota bacterium
GATGATTCGTGGTTCCCGGAGTTCGACCACTATCGAGCGGCGGCACGCCGTGCGGCTGATACACACAAGACCGCTTGGGTTCCGTTTCAGACAATGTTTGATGAGGCGATTAAATACGCCCCACCCAAGCATTGGGCCGGTGACGGCGTGCACCCCTCAGCCGCTGGAGCTGCGCTCATGGCGCAGGCATGGATTGGCGTCGTGAACTCTGAAGTGCGTGCTTAGCGATCGTTGAATGACGAGGAGGGCTTCATTGACGGCTCTCTTTAGACTGAGGGGCTGAGTGTCCCGCACGAGATATATCGTGCCCTGCTCTGCTTCGTTCCAGTTCCCTGAGGTGTGCAGGACTGTGAGCCACACGCCGTCTCCGGTACCACCTCTCAAGTGCTTCACGGCTTCAGTGTGCCGGTGAAAATTGCACCGAACCTTAGGCCAGAATCTCGCGAACCACTTTCCCGTGGACGTCCGTTAGCCGGAAGTCACGTCCCTTGAAGCGGTGCACCAGTCGCTCGTGATCAATCCCCAGGCAGTGCAGGATTGTGGCGTTGAGGTCGTGGATATGGACGGGATCCTTGGTGATGTTGTAGCTGAAATCATCGGTCTCTCCGTGGACGATTCCCCCGCGAATTCCGCCACCAGCCATCCAGTAGGTGAAGCAGCGCGGGTGATGATCGCGCCCGTAGTTGGTCTTGGAGAGCGCCCCTTGGCAGTAGACCGTCCGGCCAAACTCGGCGCCCCAGACCACGATCGTGTCCTCAAGCAGACCCCGCTGCTCCAGATCGCGGAGCAATCCGGCGCAGGGTTGATCCACGTCCCTGCAGTTATTGGGCATGTCCGTGGTGAGGTTGCCGTGCTGGTCCCAGCCGCGGTGATAGATCTGGATGAAGCGTACATCTCTTTCGACCATGCGTCGCGCCAGCAGTACGCTGGCCGCAAAGGTGCCCGGTTTCTTGACGTCGGGTCCGTACAGGTCCAGCACGCTTTGGGGCTCGTCTGAGATGTCCGTCAATTCAGGCACCGAGGTCTGCATGCGGTAAGCCATCTCGTACTGGGCGATGCGCGCCAGAGTCTCGGGATCCCCGTGCGCATCGAACTGCTCTTGATTGAGCGCTGCCAAGCCATCGAGCATGGCACGGCGACTCGTGCTCGTCACGCCCTTGGGGTTGTTCAGATACAGGACCGGATCTCCGTTGGCGCGTAGGCTGACTCCCTGATGGTGGGGGGGCAGCCAGCCCGAGCCCCATAGGCGTGAGTAGAGTGCCTGGGCCTCCTGACGCCCCGTCCAGGTGGGAGTCATGACCACAAAGCTTGGGAGATCCTTGTTCATGCTCCCGAGGCCATAGGAGAGCCATGCGCCTAGCCCTGCCCGTCCGGGAACTTCACTTCCAGTCTGCAGGAAAGTGATGGCCGGATCATGATTGATGGCTTCGGTGTGCACAGAGCGAATGAACGAGATCTCATCCACCATCTTGGCCATGTGCGGGAACAGGTCGGAAACCCAGGCGCCAGACTGGCCGTACTGTTTGAAGTCGTAGATCGACGGGGCAATCGGAAACCGCTTCTGCCCAGAGGTCATCGTGGTGAAGCGCTGTCCGTCGATGACTGAAGGCGGCAGATCTTCGTTGTACATATCGCGCAAGCGCGGCTTGTAGTCGAACGAATCGATCTGGGAGGGCGCCCCCGCCATGATCAGGTGGATCACGCGCTTGGCCTTGGGCCGGAAGTGCGGTGCGGAGAGCACCGGGCCCTCGCCGCTGCCTGCGAAGAGTTCGGGTTCTAGTAGGGAGGCAAGAGCCACCGTTCCCAGCCCCTGGGAGGCGCGTCCCAGGAGGGCGCGTCGGGTTAGGCGCTTATGCCTTTCGCTGAGTGGGTGGGGATCAGCCACGGGTGATCACCTCGTCGAGATTCAGGAGCAGCAGGGAGAAGTGGGTCCAGGCGGCAAGCTCTCTGGCATCCATGCTTGCCGGAGGAGGAGTGTTACCCATCCCGACCAAGAGCTTCGCTTGCGCTTCCTGGTCCTTGAACATGGCGAGTTGGGATTCAATCGCCTGGAGCAGAATGGCCTTCTCTTTGGCCGTAGGCTCCCGCGAGGTGACCCATCGGAAGCTCTCGTTGGCCCGTGCGGCGACGTCTCCTGTGCCTTCGGACAGGATGCGCTGAGCTAGGCGCCGCGCAGCCTCTACCATCTGCACATCGTTAAGTAGGGCCAAGGCCTGCAGGGGCGTGTTGGTTCTCGAGCGACGCACCGTGCAGGATTCCCGGGAGGGCGCATCGAAGGCGACCATGTTGGGCGGGGGAGCCGTTCGCTTCCAGAACGTGTAGATGCTTCGCCGGTAGAGGGCGTCGCCTTGATCCTGGGCGTACTTGACCGTGTTACTCCCGCTGTAACCCACCGCCTTCCAGACACCCACGGGCTGGTAGGGCTTCACGCTTGGGCCGCCGCGGCTCTCGATCAGGGAGCCTGATAGGAAAAGGGCCGTGTCGCGCAGCATCTCGCCGTCCAACCGGAAGCGTGGGCCCCGGGCGAGCAGGCGGTTGTAGGGGTCCTGCTCCTGGGCGGCCTCATGGGACCTGGCCGACTGCATGTAAGTGCGGGAGGT
>JAPKBO010000102.1 GCA_028823395.1 Planctomycetota bacterium
CGGGAGTCGGCCGAGTTCTGCAAAAAACTCGACTTCGAGGTGAGCCCGCAGGCATTCGATGCCGCTTTCGCCAAGGACTGATTCCTTTCAGTCCCCCCCGCCTTTCTCCCACCTAACCTGAACTGAGCCAATCAACATGCCTCCCACCCTGCTGAAGACCCGACTGTCGGCCATGATGTTCCTGCAGTACGCGGCCTGGGGGGCTTGGTTGCCCTTTCTGTGGTCGTTCCTCTCGGGTCATCGGGGAATGGAACCCGGGCAGATCGGGGACATGTTCGCCGCCGGCGCGGTGGGCGCCATCATCGGGCCCTTCGTCGCGGGGCAGGTCGCGGATCGCTACTTCTCCACAGAGCGCTTCCTCGCCTTCAGTCACTTGATCGGCGCTGGGCTGATCTGGCAACTGGCCAGCATCGACTCTTACAACGGCTTCCTGATCTTCTCATTGCTGTACGGGATGGTGTATGCACCGACCCTGTCTCTCACCAACTCCCTGGCCTTCCATCACCTGGAAGACAAGGACCGGGACTTTGGGAAGGTTCGGCTTTGGGGGACTTTTGGGTGGATCGCCGTGGGCCTCGCCATGGGGCAGTGGCTTGCCACGCTCCCCGCGGATCAGATTATTGCGGGCAAGGCGGATGCCTTCCGATTGAGCGCGGTCATCAGTGCTGTCATGGGTGTGTTCTGTTTCACCCTGCCGCACACGCCGCCCTCAGAGTCCAGCGAGAGCAACGCCGCCCTCGATGCCTGCGGTGAGGCGGCCAAACAACCCCTGCTATCCCTGTTCCTGTTAGCTATCCCCGTTAGCTGCATCCACCAGTTCTACTTCGTTCACACTGAATCCTTCTTGGGCTCACTGCAGGTCGCCGCACCCGAGTGGTCCAAGACGATCTTTGGCGTTGGAGGCGGAGGGCTGATGACCGTGGGGCAGATGTCCGAAGTCCTCGTGCTTGCGGCCATTCCCTTCCTGGCCAAGCGCTACAGCCGCAAGACCTTCCTGGCAGTGGGCCTCCTGGCTTACGGATTGCGCATGGCCCTGTTTGCCTATGTGGACGTGCTTCCCATGCCGGTCATGACCACACTTCTGGCTGGCATCGCCCTGCACGGCTTGTGCTTCGGTTGCTTCATCTTTGTGGCCTTCATGATCGTGGATGAGAACACCTCCGACAGCGTCCGGGCCAGTGCGCAGAACCTCTTCAACCTCGTCATCGTGGGCATCGGCGTCATCGTGGGCAGCAAGATTGCTGGCAGCGTGGCCGAATGGGCCACCGATGATGCGGGCAGCACGGACTACACACGTCTGTTCTCTGTTCCCATGTGGGCTTCTGTCGCCGTCTTCTTCCTCTTGCTTTTGATCTACCCCTCCAGCCGCCGCGAGGTGGCCTGAACCATGCGCGCTACATCTATCCTGATTCCCTGCCTGCTTCTTATGGCTTCTTCCTGCGAGAGCCCGAGCAAGGCCGCTCTAGCTTCTCCTGGGACCGACATTACCTCCCTCGATAACTGGCGTGGCTACAAAAAGGACGGCGTACCCGAGCAGTGGATTATGGATGACGGGGCCATTCACCTGACGGGTGGTGGAGCCGGAGATCTGATCACTCGCGAGCAGTACGCCAGCTTTGAGCTGAGCCTGGAGTGGAAGATCTCCCCCAAGGGCAACAGCGGCATCATGTACCACGTGTCCGAGGGCGATGGCCCCACGTACTTCACGGGTCCGGAGATGCAGGTCCTCGATAACGCCGTCGCCGGTGGTGATCTGCTCCACTCTGCAGGTGCTGACTATGCCCTGCATGCCCCAGAAGAGGACAACTCCAAGCCCGTGGGAGAGTGGAACGCCGCTCGGATCCTGGTCCAGGGCGCGCACGTCGAGTACTGGCTGAATGGCGTGCAGCAGTGCACCTATGAGCTTTGGGGCGAGGACTGGAGCGCCCGGGTGAAGGCTTCCAAGTTCGCCCAGTGGCCGAGCTTCGGCATGAACAAGACCGGGCACATCGCGCTCCAGGACCACGGCAACCCGGTCTGGTACCGAGCGATCAGTATCCGCAGCCTCTGAATGTTGGCCGGATAGTCGGGCCGGTGGCTGCGATGCATTGAGCTCCGCGGGGAGGTCCTGGGCTGAGTAGGCGCTAGCCGACTTTTCGTCAATTGAACAGATCCACGTAGATCTAGGGCTCCCTGTCAGAAACCACGGGGCTTTCTCCGGGTATCATCCGCCCATGCTGAGTCTTGGAATTGCCTGCGTGCTGCTCGTTGCTTCGCCCGTCCCCCAGGACGTGGGGGAGTTGACCGCGTTTGGCCTGGCTCTCGACCGTGCCGAGCGGGCGCTGGAGGCGGGGCAACTGGACCAGGCCCATGCCTTGGTCATTCGAGCCCTGGAACGGGATCGCAAGAACACGCGTGCCTGGGACGTGCGGGCGCGCTGGGCCAAGGATGCCGAAGACAGGGACGATGAGGTCTACAGCCGCCATCTGCAGTACCGCCTGAGTCTGGCCCAGGGCGTAGACCGCAAGATCCAGCGCGCCATGTGGGACGAGCTCCTGATTCTCGACCCCCTGGCCCGGGATCTGTACGGGGTCAAGGACCGCTTTCTCAAGAAGCTGATCCCCCTGGCGGAATCCTACGAGAAGGCCGGACGGCCGCACTCGGCCATCGACGTGTGGAAGAAGGTGAAGGCTATCGACCCGGAGAACGTCGAGGCGCAGCTCTCCATCGAACGCATTGCCGCCAGTCCCGACCCCAGCCTGGCCGGGGAGGCCAAGCCCAAAGACCTCTTTGCTGACGTGTCCGACGAGTGGATCGAGGAATACGACGCCGCACATGGCACCTGGGATGAGGCAGGGAAGGAGGAGCGGCCCAACTACATCACCGTCACCGACGCGGGCTACCACGTCTTGATTCGCACGGCTGAGGCCATGGAGCAGATGAACGCCTTCTATCGGGAGTTCTTCCGCTACGGGACTGAAGAGGACGGACGCAGCGTGTCGCGTATCCATGTGCACGTTTTTCAGAACCGTGATGAGTACCTGACCCTGGGGAAAGGCCCGCCCGTCGAGTGGTCCGGTGGTCATTACACCGGGAGCCACGTGGAGACCTACATTGACAGTGGGTTTGAGAACATGGTGGGCACCCTGTTCCACGAGGCGGCGCACCAATTCGTCTCGCTGGCCACCAATGCGGTGGGCTGGCTGAATGAAGGCCTGGCCTCATTCTTTGAGGGGACGCGCATCCTGCCCAACGGGACGGTGATCATGAACATGCCGGCCAACGGGCGTCTGTATCCCTTGGCCGATCGGATGACCAAGGGCTGGATGGCCCATGCTCAAGACGGCTACGACCCCAACGATTCGGATTCGACTCCCGAGAAGGCGCCCACCTTCCGCATTGTCATCGAGAATCGCTACTCCTGGGGCCCGCCCTGGTACGCCCCGACCTGGGGGCTCGTGTACTTCCTCTACAACTATCAGGATTCGGTGGACGGACGCTATGTCTACCGCGACGCCTTCAACGAGTTCATCAATGCCTCGGGCGGCAAGACGGGCGACACGGCTGTGGCGACCTTCGAAGAGGTGGTGCTGGCCAATCCCAAGCCGCCCATGTCCTTCGTGGAGAGGCCCGAGGATGCGGCAGAGGTGGTCCTGCCCCAGACGATCGACGACGTGGATGCGGTCTGGAAGGCCTGGATTCTTGATCTGCGGGATGAGGGCAGTGGCAAGCGTGAAGTAGACAAGCCCTACGGTCAGTGGGGGCGCTACGCTGAGCAGAACGGAGACCTCATCGTGGCCAAGGAGCACTACGAAAAGGGGCTGGTGGCTGATCGCACCAACATTGAACTGCTCCTGGAGTTTGCCGACCTTCTCGAAGAACACTTCGAGAACTCCGACCGGGCGGCGAAGCTCGCTCTGGAAGCCCTGTACCAGCTAGAGCAGGAGCCCGAGCGGGATGAGAAACTCATTCGCACGGTGGAGCGCCTGCTCAGCAAACTCGATCCCAAGCACAAGACCCTGGCGCGTATCCAGGACGAGTTGGCGGCTAGCACGCGCAATGCGGTTGAGCGCTACAAGGCCGCCGGCCTCGACATGATGGTCATGGATGTCTCTTGGCGCGCGGGGAGCGATCTCAAGCTGGACGACATGCTGGGCTACTACGAAGAGGCCGTGCGTCGCAGTGGTCGTAGCTTGGCCATCTGGGATTTGGCCTACAACGAGCAGAACCTGGATGGCTGGGTCACGGGTGTTCCCTCCTTCCGGGCAGACAGTGTGACCCTGGCCGGAGAGTTCGGGGAATACGACGAGGATGCCTTCGATTTCCAGTCGCTGACCATGGACCGTATGACTGCGGGAGACTTCTCCATTGAGGCCGAGGTGCTGGCCAATAAGGGCGAGGTCAATTTCTGCGGTTTCGTTTTTGGGCACAAGGGATCTAGCACCTTCCACGGGATGTTGCTGTTTCCAGGGAAAGAGGTGGCCGAAGGTGGGGTGCAGACCGCCTGGCTTGACCTGATGTCCTCCTATGGAGGAGGCCCCGCCAAGACCTGGCTGCACATACCTGTCGACACCGAGGATCCCGATGCGGAACCTGAAGAGCCCGAGGAGCGGACCAGCGCCGGGAAGTGGCACACCCTGCGCCTGGACGTGGTCGGGCGCAGTGTGGATCTGTGGTACGACGACCAACTCGTAGGCACCCGAGACTTCCCCGGCAAGGAGGCCTTGCGCGGTGGCTTTGGCCTAGTGATGGGGCCGGGTAAGGCGCGTTTCCAGAATGTGCGCTTCCTGGCACGAGATCCCGCCGATCCGGCCAGCGCCATCGAACGCTCCATCACCCACGAAGCCCTGGCGGCTCTCGACGGCGGAAGCGGCGCGGTGCAGGGCAGCTATCAGGGCATGCTTCCCCCCTTCCCCGAGGTGTCCGACTGGATCCAGGAGCCACGTGAGGACTGGGCCGAGGCGCGGGGTGGCCCGCAGCTTTTGGTGCTCTGGTCCATCGATCAAAACAAGCTGGTGCGCATCGACCAGTGGCTGACCTATCTCGAAGAGGGCTACCGGGACGTGGGACTGAAGGTCGTATCGGTGGTCTCGACCCACGACGACAAGAGGCTGGAGGATTACTTGCGCGAACATCCTCTGCCCGGATCGGTGGGCATTGATCTCCTGCCCCCCAATAGCGTGGGCATTGGCGAGTCCTTTGAGCTCTACGACATCCGTCGTTTCAACTTGCCACGCGTGCTCCTCTTGGATCTGGACGGAACGGTGTTGTGGGAAGGGGACCCGGGCTTCGAAATCAACGAGGAACCCGTCGAACCCTACGGGAGTTTCTTGGACGATCCGCTAGAAGAGTTGCTCACGGATCGCAAATTGCGCGAGCTCGCGGTCTGGCGCACGAAGTGGGAGCGCTACGGTGCACCGGCCCTGGCCAAGGGAGACTTCGAAGAGGCCCTGCCCATGCTGATCGAGGCCGGCGACTACGATCCGGTTTCCGAACCCCGGGCGGCACAGGCCTCGGCGGCTTTGCGTTCCGTGGAGGCAGCCTTGGCTGACCTGGAGGGCAGCGCGGCCTCCCTGGAATCGCGCGGTGTCGAATCGGGCATGGATGTCCTGATCCGCTGGGGTGCGATCATCGCGGGAGAAGAGGCCGAAGTGTTCGAGAAGGAGCACCGTGCGCGCAAGGAGGCGCGCGGCGTGCTGCAGTCCAAGAATCACCGGGACTGGATCAAGGTTCTCAAGGCTTGTGCGGCCTTCCCCAACCGCCGCGGGACGGACGCTGAGAAGGCGCTGACCATGTTCGACGAGCTCGACAAGCGCAGCGGGCTACTGGTGGACCTCTTGCGTGCCGAGCTGGAAGGGGCCCATGCGGCGGAGGACTGGCAGGCATTCGCCAGCACTGTGGAATCCGCCCGGACTCTTGGGGCGCGTTTCTTGGCCGCGTCCTACTTTGGATGGGAGGGGGGCCAGTGAGGCTCCGCTTCTTTTCTTTCGCGTGAATAGGCTTCGACCCTTAGCGTACTACCCGGCGACCGTCCCACACGAAGGCGACTCTAGGAGAGCAAGATGAGTGAACAAGAAACTGTATCGGACCCCGAAGTCACCAAGTGTTGCCGCAAGAGCGACCCCGTGTCGTTGTGGTTGTCCATCGGTGCCGGATTGGGGATCGTGTTGGGCAGCGGGTTTGAGAATCCCGGCCTGGGTCTGTGCTTGGGGGTTGGAATAGGCGTGGTCGTTGGCGCCTCTTTGAAGTCACAGGCATGCGCATGAAGGCTGGCGGTAAGTTGCACTTGGGAGGGCTGCTGACGGCCTTGATTCTGATGGTGGCATGCGTTGGCCCGCCCAAGGAGAAGACTCCGGCGTCGACTGTAGTGGCCGAGGTACTTGATGACTGGCACGATGCCGCAGCCCAGGCTGACGAGTCGCGCTACCTGGCGCACTTCGCACCCGAGGCCGTGTTCCTCGGCACGGATGCCACTGAGCGCTGGACTCTGGAGGAGTTCACGGACTACGTACGGTTGTACTTTCCCAAGGGCGGTTGGACCTATCACCCCCGGAGTCGCCACGTGCGTTTCGCCCAGGGGGGAACCCACGCGTGGGTCGACGAGTTGCTCGACAATGAGAAGTACGGAACGCTGCGGGGTACCGCCGTTCTACAGCTCATCGACGGCCGCTGGCGCATTGCCCACTACAGCATGACCTTCGCCGTGCCCAACGAACGCGCTGCTGCGGTCGTTGAGGTCATCGGCGGCGAGTAGTCCGTTGGCCTAGCGGCCCAGGCCCAGCGTCTGCTCGGCCCTATTTGCCAGCCATTCTCCAATGGCCAGGCACGCGGTGGCCGCAGGAGAAGGGGCGCTCAATACGTGCAAGGCGTTCGGCCCCTCTACGATGCGGAAGTCATCGGCCAGGTTGCCGTTGGGGTCGAGGGCCTGGGCGCGCACCCCTGAGCCTCCAGGTTGAAGATCAGATTCGGTGAGCTCGGGCAACAGCTCCTGGAGCGCACGGGTAAATGCACTCTTGGAGTACGAGCGCCAGACCTCGCCCAGTCCCGACTTCCAGTGGCGTGCAGCCATCTTCCAGAAGGCGCCGTAGCTGACCAGGTCCAACAGGTCGCGGCCGTTTACCTGACCCCGGCGGTAGCCGTTGCGGGAGAGGGCTAGGACGGCGTTGGGACCCGCTTCCACGCTGCCGTCGAGGCGCGTTGTGAAGTGCACACCCAGGAAGGGAAAGGCCGGATCGGGAACCGGATAGATGAGCCCGTTCACTAGAGCGCTCGCCTCGGTTCGCAGTTCCATGTATTCGCCGCGGAAAGGCGCGATGCGCAGCCCCGGGTCCACGCCCGCGCTCCGGGCCACCCGGTCGGCCTGAACGCCGGCGCAGTTGATCAACCAGCGGGCGCGCACTTCACCCTCTGGAGTTTCGATCAGGTAGCCTTCGGCGTCGTGCTGGATTTTGCCTGCCGCGCAGGAGAGACGCAGGTCGACCCCCGCCGCTTGCAGGGCGCTCGCCAGGTGTCGGGCTACGGCTCCAAAGTCCACGATCCCCGTCTCGCCCACCCATAGGCCCTCGACCCCGCGTGCGTGTGGCTCCCGCTCTCGGATACCTGCGGGCCCTAAACGCTCGAGCTCGACCAAGCCATTGGCGCGGCCGCGCCGTTCGAGCTCATCGAGTCTTGGCCGTTGTTCTTCTCGGGTAGCCAGCACCAATTTCCCGGTCCGCTGATGGGGGATGTTCTCTTCCTGGCAAAGGCGCAGCAGCTTCTCGCGTCCCCGGGCGCATAGCTCCGCCTTGAGCGAACCCGGACGGTAGTAGAGCCCGGAGTGGAGGACTCCGCTGTTGTGTCCAGTCTGGTGGGCGGCCTCACGCTCCTCCGCTTCGAGCAGGACGACGCTCAGTTCGGGGTGTCGGGCAAGCAAGGCCCGAGCCGTCGCCAGGCCGACAATGCCAGCGCCGATCACGCACAAGTCGGTTGGGGGGGAGGGTGACATGGGTTGTTGCAGGAATTGCCCGATTTGAGGGAACCTGAGCCACAGCGAGACACTCTCAGGGTGGGGCCTGCAATTCATCCACGCCCATTCGCAACAAGCGTAATCCTAACCTTGAGTGAGTTGGTAACTTTGGCTTGTCTCCTAGGTTAGGGATCCCTGCTGGATCCGTCCCCCTCCCTCCCTCCTCCAGATCTACTCCCTCTCCTGCACTGGGCCCTCCCGGCGAAATTTCCTTCGCGGCAATTGCCAGGCATGAGACCTGGGCGCCGGCCCGAATCCGTTCCAAAGAAGACCATGAAACTCTCTAGCTTGACTGCTCACCTCTCGGTGATTGCTCTCCTGTTCGCCGCTGCCCCCGTCAGTCAGGCTCAGCATGACGCGGGCGCCGGAAATGCTCCGGGTGATGGGGAGTCCAGAGTCTCCGTCCTGGAGCAGGACGATGGCACGATCGTGGCGTCCGACCCTTCGGGCACCTACCTCTACGCTTCCTGGAACGTCTACTTCGCGTCTCCGTTCTTCATGCGCAACAAGATGCGCTGTGGCCAGCCGTTCCTGCTCTCCGATGGTGGGAAGCAGACCTATGGCTCCAAGAACGACTGCTCCTACTCGTCCACCAACCCCAAGAGCGAGTACGACCCGGCTGTTCAGAAGTTCAGTATCCCCGTCGTCGTTCACGTTCTGATGCACACCAATGGCAATGGAGCCATTAGTGACGCGATGGTGCAGAGCCAAATCGACATCCTGAACGAGGACTTCATGGCCCTGCCGGGCACCAATGGTTCTCCGGGCAGTGACTGTCAGGTGGAGTTCTATCTGGCTACGGTCGATCCCAACGGCAACGCAACAACGGGTATCACCCGCACGACCAACAACAACTGGTACAACGACAGCGGCAACTACAAGTCATCGCTCTACTGGAATACCAACAAGTACTTCAACATCTACACCAACACGGCCAGCGGGTACCTGGGCTACGCCTACATGCCTCAGCAGGGTGGTGTGGTTGGAAATAGCATCGACGGCGTGGTCTGCAACTGGCGCGCCTTTGGACGCAATAGCCCGTACGGTCCTCCCTACAACCAGGGGCGCACGACGACCCACGAGGCGGGCCACTACCTGGGCCTGTTCCACACGTTCGATAACGGTTGCGGCACTACTAGCGCCTGCTATAGCTCCGGCGACACGATCTGCGACACGAACCGCGAGTCCGGACCTGTCTACGGTTGCCCCGGCAACAGCAATACCTGCAGCTCCCAGGATCCGTTTCACAACTACATGGACTACACAGACGACCTGTGCATGTACGAGTTCACACCTGAGCAGGCCCGTCGTTTGCGCTGTACCGTCGAGTACTGGCGTCCGAACCTGTTCACTTCAGGTGGTGGCTCGACGCTCATATTCGAAGACGACTTCGAGAGCGGTGACTATGCGTCCGGTGGGTGGGTCACTCAGAACGGCAAGTGCCGCATTCACAAGAAGTCGGCCTACTCAGGAGCCTGGGGCGCACGCCTCAAGCGCCTGACCAACGTGGAGAAGACGTTCTCCACCGTGGGCTTCAGCCAGGTACGTGTGAACTACGCGGCCATGGTCACCAACTACACGGGCACCAAGAAGCTCCTCTTGCAGTGGTTCGATGGCACGAGCTGGGTCACGGTGGACAATGTGCAATCGTCCACCTTTGCCAACCAGTCTGTGTTCCTGCCCGCAGGGGCCGAGAACAACCCCAACTGCAGGATCCGCTTCAAGTCGAAGGAGAAGACGAAGGGCTCCTTCGCCAGCTTCGACGACGTCGCTGTCTGGGGCGACTGATAGCCCGGGCCTGCTCCTAGGGGGCACATGTGCTCCCTGAGTGGATCGGAAAGCAGGGTCACCGTTCTTGCGGTGGCCCTGCTTGCGTTGAGTGCTTCAGCCCAGGCGAATGGGGCGTGGATCCCGGCGGGCCTCCCCGCTAGGATGCGGGGGACCCGGAATACGGGCCTGCTGGGGGCGGCGACTCTTTGTTGCCTGAGATGAACCCCTCGAACCTGATCCGGATTATGCCGGCGTAGGAAAGCACCATGAGTCAGAGTACCGATGGGGTTAGCCCAATCCCCGCCCTGGAGACCTGCTTCCCCAGCTCCCACAAGGCTCTCGTCAGCGTTCAACACGGCGACCACGAGCTGAACGTCCCCAAGCGCCGCATCCATCTGACTTCGGATGACGCACCGCTGGACGTATACGACACCACCGGACCGCAGGGGTATGACGTTCAAGAGGGTCTGCCCACTCCCCGTACTGCGTGGGTGTCCTCGCGCATGGATGATGGGGGCAACGTGACCCAGATGCACTACGCACGGCAGGGCATTGTGACCGAGGAAATGCGCTTCGTGGCTGAGCGTGAGGGCTGCGACGTCGAGCTTGTGCGCTCGGAGCTCGCCGCCGGCCGAGCCATCCTGCCCGCGAACGTCAAGCACACCGAACTTGAGCCCATGATTATTGGCCGGGCCTTCTTGGTGAAGGTCAACGCCAACATCGGGAACAGCGCCGTGGGATCGACCATCCAGGAAGAGGTGGAGAAGCTGCAGTGGGCCACCCGCTGGGGCGCGGATACCGTCATGGACCTCTCGACGGGTGCGGATATCCATGCCACCCGCGAACACATCATTCGTAACTCGGCCGTTCCCATCGGGACAGTGCCTCTTTACCAGTGCCTTGAGAAGGTCGACGGCCGCATCGAGGATCTCAACATAGATCTGTTCTTGGAGACCCTCGAGGAGCAGTGCGAGCAGGGCGTGGACTACTTCACGCTGCACGCCGGCACCCTCTTGCGCTACGTCCCCATGACGGCAAACCGCCTGACGGGCATTGTCTCCCGGGGCGGATCGATCATGGCCAAGTGGTGTCTGATCCACCACGAGGAGAACTTCCTCTACACCCACTTCGACAAGCTCTGCGAGCTGATGAAGCGTTACGACGTGAGCTTCAGCCTGGGAGACGGCCTGCGGCCGGGGTGTATCGCCGACGCCAACGACGAGGCGCAGTTCGCTGAACTGGAGACCCTGGGGGAGCTGTGCGAGATCGCCTGGAAGCACGACGTACAGACCATGGTCGAGGGACCCGGTCACGTGCCCATGCACAAGATCAAGGAGAACATCGACCTGCAGAGCGAGATCTGCAAGGGCGCGCCGTTCTATACCCTCGGTCCTCTCGTGACCGATATCGCCCCGGGTTACGACCACATCACCTCGGGCATTGGTGCGGCCATGATCGGTTGGTGGGGGACCGCCATGCTCTGCTACGTGACGCCCAAGGAACACTTGGGCCTGCCCAACAAGGAAGACGTGAAGGAGGGCGTGATCACTTACAAGATCGCCGCCCACGCCGCCGACCTGGCCAAGGGGCATCCGGGTGCGCAGGTTTGGGATGACACTCTGTCCAAGGCGCGCTTTGAGTTCCGCTGGGAGGACCAATTCAACCTGAGTTTGGATCCCGTCACGGCGCTCTCCTACCACGACGCCACGTTGCCGGCCGAGGGCGCCAAGGTGGCGCACTTCTGCTCCATGTGCGGCCCGCACTTTTGCTCCATGAAAATCACTGAGGACGTTCGGGCTTATGCGGCCCAGCAGGGGCTCAGTGAGGAGGCCGCCCTCGGAGAGGGCATGGCGGCTAAGGGATCGGAATTCCGCGAGGGCTCTCAGGAGATCTACCAATCGGCGGACAGCACTCCGAATGCCGAGGAGCCGCAACCTGCGACCTAGTTTGCACGGCATGGGATCGGAGAGCCGAAGCTAGTGCTCGGGCTTCTAAGGAAACGCTCTTTCGGGGCGCTGACGCTCACCCAGTTCTTGGGGGCGTTTAACGACAACGCTTTCAAGCAGGTGATTGTGCTGATGGCCACCGCCGTGGCCGCAGGCGCGGGTCCTGGGGAGGCTATGGCCTGGGTGGCCTCACACCCCTTGGGTGGAGGTCTGCCGAGTTGGCTCTCTGCCCAGGCCATCCCGCCTTTTCTTTTCTCCCTACCGTTTGTTGTCTTCGGGCCGCTGACCGGCTCCCTAGCAGACCGTATCTCCAAGAGTCGCATCATCCAGGCGGCGAACTTCCTGGAGATCGTCGTCATGGCTATGGCGACTCTGGCCTTCTGGATGACGGACTACGGAATCCTCCTGGGTGCTGTCTTCCTGATGGGCACCCAGTCCGCGCTCTTTGGCCCCAGTAAGTACGGCTGTATCAAGGAGATGGTCGGGAGCCGGGAGCTCAGTCGCGCGAACGCGCTGATCCAAAGCTCGACAATGGTGGCGGTCCTGGCGGGCGTATTCCTCGGTGGAATATTCAGTCACTACCTGCGCGACAACCTGTGGATGGCGGGTATCTGGTACATCGCTTTTGCCATCTTGGGCTGGCTGAGTTCCTTGCGGATTGAACTTCTGCCCGCAGTGGATCCGAAGCGACACATCAATTGGAATCCGGTTACTGAGCTGATAGGCCATTGGCGCGCCACCGAGGGCCAGCGACATCTGATCCTGTCCATCATCGCCAGCAGCTTCTTCTATCTGATGGCGGCCACTTTCCTGATCGTTATCCCCACCTACGGGCGCTGGATGGGCCTGACGGATACCTACACCAGCATGCTCTCGGCCATGCCGGGCCTGGGCATCATCGTGGGCGCAGTGGTTGCCGGCCGCGTCTCGGGAGACCGGATCGAGGGCGGTCTGATCCCTCTGGGCTTACTGGGCATGGCGGCGAGCTTGCTGGGCACCGCCTTTGCACCCGAAAACACGGTGTGGGTGAGTGTGTGCCTCTTGGGCATGGGGATGTTTTCGGGGATCTTCAGCATCCCTGTGCGCTG
>JAPKBO010000103.1 GCA_028823395.1 Planctomycetota bacterium
GGCGTTCGAGTGCCCCTGATTTTCCGTTTGCCCGGGCGCATCCCCGCGGGCCGGACGAGCCGGGCGCCCTTCGCTTTCATGGACCTCAAACCCAGCGTCGAAGCTCTTGCTGGCGGCATCAGCTCCGCCCCCAATGATGGGCGCGACCTCTCCGCTCACCTCGCCGGAGGGCCTGATCCCGAGGAGCATGTGCTCGCGTTCTACAAGGACCAGCGCCTCCAGGCCCTGCGCCGGGGCCGCTGGAAGCTGCACGTGCATCGGCCCGAGTGGAAAGGGCAGGAGCATGCCCCGCTGCTATTCGACCTTGATGCCGACCCCGGGGAATCCACGGATCTGGCTGCGACCGAACCCAGCGTCGTGGCGCGCATGCTGGAGGATTCCGCGCGGATTCGAGTGGACCTGGGTGATGTGGCACGCGGAGTTCGTGGAAACGGAATCCGGGAGGCCGGCCAGCACGTGGTCCAACCTCCCGGAGAAGCTGCTTCAGATTCTTGAGTCGGGACCCTAGCCCGCTTGGTCTGACTACTTCTTGTCCAAGGTCTCCTGGAAGAAGGCCGTGTAGCGCGGCTCGGTAGTGACTTCCAAGCCCTTGGCGGCGTAATGCTTGGCACGCTCGGGGTTCTTGGCGAATTCCGAATTCCAGTAAGTACCCAGCAGGTAGAGGCTCTCGGCAGTACCCACGTCGATGCTTGCTGCCGTCTCGACAAGGGCATCCAGGTGGACCAGGGCCGGCACGATGGCAGCCTCTTCCTTAATGCCCTCCATATAGGCCAGCACCGAGCGGGCGTAGAGACCCGATTCGTTCTTCGGATCAAGAAGCTTGGCCCCCGCGAGTGTCCCCAAGTCCGCCTGACCGACATCGTTCAACAAGCCGATGGCTTTGGCCTGGTCCTTGGCCATGAGACTCTTCCAGTTCGCCTTGATCGGGGTAGCCAGTGAGCCGGCAAAAGCAGAATCCCCGCCCTCTTTTTCGAGGAGGTTCAAGATGGCGATCAACGCTTTGGTGCGCGCCTCTCCCTCAGCCTTCTCAAAAGCGTCCAGGCTGTCCGTGACGGCTTTCAGGGCTGCCATGCCCTTGGTGCGAAGCTCGGTGACGTGCTTTACGTAGGCCTCCGGTCCTCCCGGCTCATAGCCGGTACGCCCGTAGACCAGGCCGTCAGGCGTCATCAGCAGAACCGTTGGGTAACCCGCAACGGCGTGCATCTGGGCCAACGCAGCATTGCGCTGGGGGTTGGGAACCTTGGCCTTGATCTCTGCGGAGTTGGGGAAATCCAGTGAGACCAGGATGTAGTCCTTGTTCATCGGAGTCAGAAATTCGTCGTGATCAAAAACCTCGTCGTGCAAGCGAATGCACCAGCCACACCAGTCGGATCCGGTGAAGTCCACGAAAAGGTGCTTACCCTGTTTCTTGGCGAGCTGCACAGCCTCGTCATAGTCAGCGACCCAGTGATCGCCGGCCGGAGCCAAGGAGGATGTAAGTACAGCAGCGAGGGCGAGTAGTGTCGATTTCATCTGATGGGAGTGGGACGTTGGGGCTTGAAGGAAAAGGTGCCGTGTATTCTGGAACAGGATGCTGTGCGTGACGAGGCGATCAAGGAGATCTTTGCTCCTCCTAGCACCTGAAGTAACTAGGCCAAAGGCTCAAAGAGAGGCTCCATGGCCTCCCGAAGCTCCTGGGCCAGTTGCTTACGGTCGGGGGCCCAGATCGGTTGTTCGCTAATCGTAAGACGAGCGTGACAGCGCCACAGCCCGAACAAGCCCCGGAAGTGAGTCAGGGCGCTGCGGTCTGAGGGCCAGGTGATGGTCTCAGTTGGAGGCGCTGCTCCCGCTGGCGAAGTGTAGTGGAGCAGTGCGTAGTGCACAGGCCGCTCAAGGCTCACAGCGGGCTGCAGAAGGGATGGCTGGAACGGATGCAGGCGATCACCGGGACAGATCCCGCCTTCGAGGAAGAGCAGGATGTTCTCGCCGTTCCCCATGGCCTCTGAGATCACTTGGTTCACCTGGCCCACTGCGGTGCGCCTCGAGCGATCGATCAGAATCGTCCCGATGCCAGAGATGATCCTGCCCACGAGTGGCCAGCCGCCCAGCTCCGCCTTGCCAACGAAGCGCCCGCCAGTCGCGGCAGCCAACACGAAGATGTCCGCTGTGCTGACGTGATTACAGACCAGGAAGTAGGGCGATGGAGGAACCTGGCCCACGATCTCCACACTCTCCCCGCAGACCCACAACACACTTCGGCCCCAGGCTGACATGGCCCAGCGTCGACACGCGATGCGGGGACGAATCCAGAACAGGGTGACCGGAGACGCGATGAGCAGGAAGAGACCTGTCACCAAGGTCAATAGCACGACCGCCGGGGCCCGGATTACGAACAGGAGACTGGACACAGTGGAAAGAGTACACCGCCTCCCCCACGCCATGGACGGCCTGAGAGTATCGGGCGGCGCCAAGAGCGGAGAGCGCCCCTAGTGCTGGTGGCCACCCGCGCCGTGCACGTGACCGTGCTGGAGTTCCTCGGCGCTGGCTTCCCGCACCTCAGCGATTTCCACCTCAAAATTCAGAGTCACGCCAGCAAGAGGATGATTTCCATCCAAGCGCACCTGACCATCTTCGACACCCACGACGGTCACCACGTTTACGCCTCCCTCGCCCTGGGCTTGAAATTGCATGCCCGGCTGAATGTCGACGTCTTCGGGTAGTTGAGCTCGTGGAACGTCTTGGATCATTTCATCGTTACGGACGCCGTAGGCGTCCTTGGGCTCAATGCGAGCGTTCAACTTGTCACCAAGTTTCTTGCCCTCAAGCTCGTCCTCGAGCCCCGGAATCAGATTGCCATGGCCGTGGAGGTAGGGCATGGGAGTGCCTTCCTGAGACTTATCAATCACCTCTCCTGTGTCATCCTTGAGGGTGTAGTGAATGAGTGCGACGACGTTCTTAGTTATCTGCATGGCTGAGCTTGGTGGAGGGGACCAAAAGAGAGCGAGTGATTGGGCAGCAACGAGGCCCCCTCATCCTCGCCATACCGGAATGATCGTCAAGCAGAGGGCCCTAGAAACAGGCCCCCAATGCGCCAGATCTTCTCAGACGGGATCGTCGGTAGGCAGGGCGGCCAGGAGCTCAACGGCGCTGTCCTTGCTGCCCGCCTGCCCCCGTGGCCAGCGCAGATAGAGGATGCGTGCCTTCGAACCGACCGTCAGGTTGACGCGCAGGGTGTCCCAAAACCCAGGCCCACTCGCGTCTCTACCGTAGTGGCGCAGTTGGATGTAGGGGGCCTCGAAGGGTCCCCATGGCAGGTGTCCTGCATCCACGGGGACGGCCTTGCCCGCCACCGGCAATCGGGTGATGTCCTCAAACTGGAGCCCATGGAACTGGCCCTGCAAAACCTTCTTACCGGTCTTGGCGGGGAAGATGGCCAACGCCGCTTCAATCGGGGGCTGGCCTTCTGTGTCGACGGGGACCGTCGACCAATCGAAGGTCTCCACCTTGACCTTCGCTTGGGTAAACCGGATCTGCCAACCAGCGCCTCTCTTGGAAGGCAGCCAGCGGGGCGCGTCGCCTTCCTCTGATGGACGATCAGGATCACGTAGCAAGACAAGCTGCTCGCCCGTGGCAAAGGACACCGCACGCGTAGGTTCTAGCCCATAGGGCAGGGCACCCTCCACGCCGAAGGATGCGACCATTAGCGAGGTAGCATCCGTGTCGCGAGCCGCGGGAAAGAGCGCCGTAATCCCCACACTCAGGATCATCAACAACCCCAAGCCCATGCCAACGATGCCCCCCAGAGACTCGCGCTCCGGACCGTCATCGGCCTGCTCAACAGAAGGGCTGCTAGCCATGGAGATGCTCTGATTCATGGGTCATTGAGATTCGCTGGATGCGCCGATCTGGAAGTGGTTCAAGAAGGCGATCACCTCAGCCGTGGTCAGCTGGTCGATATCCCCTCCATTGACGAGTAGTACAAGCATGGCAGCGGGATCAGGGCTGGGCAACTCCACAACAATGCTTGGCCCATCCTTGCCATGGCCACCCGGATATCCACCGGGAGGAATCGGTGCAGAGCTGGATTCATCGAGAAAGCCCACTCCCAATGATTGGCCCTGCACATCCAGATGGGTCAAAGGCTCCTCGGAGTCGGCCGCCTCCCAAGGCTCGGAAGCGGCAATAAACGTCCCCTCCTCCACAGGTAATCGCATCAGGATCCAAGCCCATGGATAAGGCTGGACACTGTCCGATTCTCCCGAGTCCGGTGCACCAAAGCCGGAGCCCAGCAACACATAGAACTCAAAGTCGAACCAATCCAGCTGCAGACCGAATACCAAGCTCAGATCGTTGGGGCGTTCGTCAAAAGGCAGAACCTCTTCGAGCTGCGCCCATTGGAGATCCTTGTCCGTGCTGCTGGTCACCATCCGATAACCCATGCCCGCGATGACTGCCAGGACGATGAGGGGCAAGACGCAACCCAGCAAACAGCACGCTACCTTGGGCAGCTGGCTCTTGTTCTTGAGGTCGGAGATCTCCCCCCACTCACGCCCCCCCTGGTCGTCGTTCATTTCTCCCATGTGTAGAACCCCTCACCAGATTTTTGGCCCAGCTTGCCCGCCGCAACCATGTCCCTAAGCAGAGCCGGGGGGGTGAATCGATCCCCAAGAGTCGAAGCCAAGTACTCGGCGATGGAGAGCCGCACGTCTAGGCCCACCAGATCGGTGAGACGCAGGGGCCCCATGGGGAATCCGTAGCCCAGGGTCATGGCCTTGTCGATGTCCTCAGCGGAAGCGACACCACTCTCCACCATGCGGATGGCCTCCATACCGATAGCAATTCCCAGGCGCGAGGATGCGAAGCCCGGTGTATCCGCGACGTCGATGGGCTCTTTCCCCATGCGCCTGGCCAACTCCATGGCACACGTCACGGCCTCGTCACTCGACGCATCCGTGCGCACGACCTCCACCAACTTCATGATGTGCACGGGGTTAAAGAAATGCATACCCACAACCCGCTCGGGCTTGGAGCAGACCTGCCCGATCTCCGTAATGGAAAGCGACGAGGTGTTGGTCGCCAAGAGAGCGTCCGGCGCACAGAACTCGGATAGGTCCGAGAAGATCGATTGCTTGAGATCCATCCGCTCGGGAGCCGCCTCGATGACGACCTCTGCACCCTGCACCGCAACGGAGAGTTCGCTCGCACCCGAAAGGGCCTCCAGAGCCAGTGCTCGTGCCTTCTCCTCAACCTTGCCCCGAGCCACCCCCTTGTCCAAGTTGGCCTGGATCTTGGCTAGCCCGGCGTCCACCGCAGCGGGCGCCACGTCGAAAAGGCGTGTTTTGATGCCGGCCATGGCAAGCACTTGTGCGATGCCGTGCCCCATGGTGCCCGCACCGAGTACGGCGGCGGTCTTGATATCGGATGCTTGCATGAGACGAAGGGAGATGGGGGTCCTCAGGACCCGGGGACGAGAACGATCTTTCCGAGCACTTTCTTTTCCTCGAGCAGGCGATGGGCCTCGGCCACTTCGCTGAGAGGCATCACGCGATCTACGACCGGAGAGTAAATCCCTTCAGCAATATTCTGAACAATCTTGGGCAGCGCACTGCGGGGCCCCATGGTGGATCCGAGCACAGACTGGTTCTTGATGAACAAGTGCCGCAATACCAGATCCACTTTTGCCCCCGCCGTTGCACCACAGGTCACGAGCCGCCCCTTGCGCGCCAAGCAGCGCATGGAACCCGACCAAGTCGCAGCCCCCACATGTTCCACCACGAGGTCCACCCCCTTGCCGCCGGTCCATTGCTGGATCTGCTTGGGCCACTGTGGGTCGTAGTGGTCCACAACCTTTGTCGCCCCCAACTCCGTGGCTAAGGCCGCTTTCTCCGCGCTCCCAGCGGTGGCCATCACTTCTGCACCGGCTGCGCGGGCCACCTGGATCGCCGCGGAACCCACCCCTGAGGAGCCGGCCAGGACCAGCACCCGCTCCCCTGCTTTGACCTGTCCGCGAAAATGCACGAGACCCCATGCCGTCAGAAAAACCAAAGGGGCCGAGGCTACAGCTTGCACGTCAATGCCATCGGGAAGAGGGAGCAGGTGGGTCGCCGGGACGACCACGTACTCAGCATCAAATCCGTCACTGTGCTCGCCGCGGATGCTGTAGTCATCCTCTAGGTGATCGACTTCGTCAGGGTCAACGCCCGGGGCGTTCACCGCGGGGGCGCCCATTCTGAATCCAGGCTCCAGAAGCACCGCTTGGCCAACCTCCAGATCGGGAGTATCCACCCCCTCTCCACAGGCCACCACTTCCCCGGCGCCATCGCAGCCAGGAATCCGAGGCAAGGGAATGTCAAAGCCGGGCATGCCTCGGCGAACCCAGAGGTCTAGATGATTGATCGACACGCCGAGCACACGCACAAGAACTTCCCCCGGACCGGGCTCGGGACGTGGAATGTCCACGACCTGAAGCACGCTCGGGTCCCCGTGTACTGCAACGTGAATGGCTTGCATAGATGAGAGGTCTACTGACCGGTGAAGTGAGGTGGCCGCTTGCCCTTGAATGCGTCGATGCCCTCTGACGCGTCTCCGCCCATGAACAATCGCGCCTGCAATTCCCGCTCAAGGGCGAGGCCCGATTCCAAGGGCAGGTCAGCACCACTTTGAACGGCGCGCTTGATGAGACCGATGGCTCCGGATGCTGCTGCGGGCGGAGTGAACGTACGGGCCCACTCGAATACGGCCTCCATAAACCCAGCTTCGTCGTCGGCCTCGATCTGTCGGTTGATAAGACCCATGGCTTCAGCTTCGTTGTAGTCAAAGGTGTTCCCCTCCGCCATGAGGCCGATGGCGCGAGACGAGCCCAGGAGACGCGCCAGACGTTGTGTGCCGCCTGTCCCCGGGAGAACGCCAAGCTTGACCTCTGGCAGTCCACACTTGCCCGAGCCCTTGCGGGCCACGCGCAGGTCCGCGGCTAGGGCGACCTCCAATCCTCCACCGACGCAGTGGCCGCCGAGGGCCGCGATCACGAGCTTGGGCGTGTGCTCCAGGCGTAAGAGCGTCTCGTTGGCGTGCAAACAAAAGGCGTATTTGAAGCTGGGAGTCACCTCCCCCAGCATCCCGATGTCCGCACCCGCACAGAAAAACTTCTCGCCATCGCCTGCGAGCACAATCACCGCTACTTCGTCATCGAACCGCGCACGCAGAATAGCTTGATCGAGATCCAGCATCATCTCGTGGCTGTAGCCGTTGGCCGGGGGATTGCACAGCGTGATCTGTGCCAGGCCTCCACCGGAGGCGTAGGTCACAAGGCCGTTGGCCTGGGGTTCAGGATCGGACAGGGAGAAGCAGGCATCCATGGGTGGGTTCTCGTGGAGATTCCGGCACGTGACTTGGGGCCAATCGCAGTGGATGGGGTACCCACTGCCCGGGCGAAGAGCCTAACGCATCCTCACTCTCTCCCCCATCCCCGCCAGGCTTACGGTGCGAACCTTTCGCAGGCTACTCGCTCAGTACAAAGCGCGAGGCCATGGGTGGCGTCACAGGTTCGCTCCCGAACGCCGTCTCCAGAAGATCCCGGAGCAAGACCGGGTTCACTTGTCGGCCTGTCCCTTCGGTGAAAGTGGCATAGTCATCCCCACCGGCAGCGAGGAAGGAGTTGGTCACCACGCGGTAGCTTGCAGTGGCGACGAGGGCCTTACCCCCGACCACTACCCTTCCCAGCCTCGGGCGCTCGGCCCCGGAAAGTAGGTGCAAGGTCACACCGCTAACCTCGAGGCCCGAGTGTCCTTGACCCTCCACCGATCGTCGCAGGAGTTTCTCCAGCTGCGCGCCGGTCAGGTCCATGCTGACCACGTGGTTCTCAAAGGGGAGGATCCGGAACAAGTCTCGGCGCGTCACTTTGCCCGCAGGCAAGTCCGCCCTAAGCCCCCCCCGGTTGTGCAGGGCAACGGTTGCCCCGGTGTATTCGCGCATGACATCCGTCACCAGATTGCCAGAAGCAGAGGACGAGTACGGATCGAGGCCACGCATGAGCGGCGCACTCAGCGAGCCGACCACCACCCCCATGCGGCGCTCGCTAGCCAGCACCAGCTTGGTGCATGCCGCCTCAAGGGCGGTATTGCGGTCTAGGTCCTCCGGGTCGGTCAGCAGCTTGATCAGGCGGGACTGGGAACGCACCACCGCGTGGGAATCTGGATCCAACCAGAGATCCACGCGCCCCAGAGTCGTCGCCTTGGCACCGGTCTGAACGATCAGCGTCTGGCCCTCGATCACTCCCGCTTCCAGCCGGGTGTGACTGTGCCCACCGACGATCAAGGCCAGGTCGGGGTGGGCCCGAGCCAAAGCACGGTCACCCTCCACGCCCAGATGAGTCATGGGAATCACGAGCGCTCCCGCTGGCTCGGCCTCCTTGCGTACGCGAGTCAGAGCGCTGGCGGGGGACTGCCAGATCAGATCCCGGGTGGATGCGTGGGTCATCTCCGGAGTGTGCTTGGTGAGCAGGCCCACAAGCAGGATGGGAATGCCCGCCTTCTCCACCAGCTTGTGCGAGTGGACCCCCGGGAGATATCCACCATCTGACATAAGTGCGTTGGCAAGGAGAGCGGGCGGCTGCAAAGCCTTGAGGTGGCCGAGGAACACGTCCACACCATGGTCGAACTCGTGGTTGCCCACCGCCATGGCGTCGTAGCCCATGCGCAGCATCACGGCCGCCGCCCGACGCCCCTGCTCCAGCCGCCCCTCGGGCGTGCCCTGGGTCCAGTCTCCCCCATCCAAGAGAAGTACCTGTGCCCCGGATTCCAGGGCCTCGCGGCGCTCTCGGCGGATGGCAGCCGCCAACCGTACCAGACCGCCCGCGCGCGGTGGATCAGGATCAACCAACCAGGTGGCGGGTCGCGGCAACACCTGGCCATGGACGTCGTTCGTGTGCAGGACCACGAGGTGGACCCACTCGGGATCTTGGCTTGGGCTGGCCGACAAGAGACCAACCAGGGCGAGAACGCCCGTCCCCAACAGACACAGGGCAGGACGCCATTGGACAGATTGAAGGACAACGAACATGGGGGGAGCACCGGGATGCTCCCCCCATCTTGCCTGGACTCGCGGGGCTACGAAATAGCCATTAGGTCTCGTCGGTCACCTTTTCGGTGATCAGCGGGCCTTGGGCAGCCATTCGATGAACTCACCCTCAAGGTTGTCGAGCTCCGAATTCACCCCACTCAGGGGCATCCCGTAGAGCTCGCCGAAGATCTGCTCGAGACCCTCTGGATCGTTGCTCAGAGCCATGTCGCGCAGGAGACAGGCGAAAGCGTCGCTTGACTGGGAAGCCGACCCCATGCCCTTGATGCGAAGCCAGTGCATGAAGCACGAGCGGTAGGAGCGCAGAAACTCCAGTTGATCGCCGAAGAACTGCTGATCCACGGGCACTCCCGAAGCCGCAGCGCCCAGGAATGGACCCTGTACTTCAAGCCGTTCGTGCTCACTATCGTTCAGCAGAAGGAATACACCACCGGAGGGATCTGAGCCGCGCGAACGCTTGGGTTGCTGTAGGGAGCGATTGAGTACACCAACAAAGTGATCGGCACCATGACGGTCCCTCCACCGGCTGTCAGCCAAGTTGGGAGGCAAAATACCGCCATTGGGATTCCCACCAGGCACGAACACTTCGCGGGCGGAGGTCCGACGGGCCCGCAAGTCACCATCGACCCGCGTGTTGCACTCACCGAACATGTCAATCACGAGGTTGACGGCCAGGGACCCCGCCAGGGAGGGCGGGACGCTATCGCCGTAGTAGTTGGCGAACATGGAGTTGGCCGCGAGCTGCACGATTTGCTGCTCCATGCCGGTCTTGGAGCGGAAGTCCATGCTCATGCCCGAGCTGTAGTCACTTGAGCTTCTACCCGCCGCGGCGAAACGCGTGGAGAGGATCTTCACGTTGTCGATATAAGTGTGCGTCCAGTCCACCGTGCTGGCCTGCCAGAAGGTGCCCTGGTGTGCCGGGTACAACCAGCCACCGAAGGCGAGGAAGCGACAGAATTGGCCGCGATCGGGTAGCAGCACGATGGGTTCGCGCGGGCCGTTTTCGCGCTGCAGACCGAGGGCGTCACAGCGCTCCATCGAAGCCGCCAAGCGCTCGCTTGCCTTGGTAATAGTGCTGCTAGCACGCGTCGCGGACAGAATGTCCAACTCGCCGGCCTCGACCTTCTTGGCTATTCGACCGAGGTTCCATTTGCCCGCCCACTTGGCCAGCGTCTTGGCATCGCGCACGGCTTCACGGCCGTCCACGCTGACCGGTTCCGTCCACTCCAGCCACTGAGCCTGGGCCATGGAAAGAGCCACCACTAGGCGCTGGTAGTGGTCCAGGTCTCTAGTGCTACCGACCGGGAAGTACAGGTCAAACAGACCCACAGCGGTGTGCAGATAGTTCTCTTCCAGCAGCTGGGACAGGTTGACGGTGTCCGGGGAGGCTTCAGGGATGTTGTGATCCACCAGGAAACGGTCCGCGAGGGAACCGAAATCCGGACCCTGGGCCATCTGAGGCGTCGCCAAAGGGCTCGCCATCGCGATAGAACCTGCGAGGATAAATGCAGCGGGGTAGTGCATGGCAGCTATGAAGCGACCGGGATAGGTCGCATGGGGATGCGCTGGGGGGGGCAGCTTGGTTGGGGACAGCGAGAGCGGGAAGGAGTACTCCCTCTCTGTTCAAGAAGCCGACTGGCGACCTAAACCGAATGCTCCCTTTACTCTCCCCTCTCTGATTTATTCAATCAGCAGCCCTATATGGCCATCCACAGGGCCCATCTTACGATGTTGCATTGCAAGAATTAAACCACCTCTTCTCTCTGGTGGCGTTCCTCACCCGAGTCATAGGAAGTTGCACCCAAACCACATCCACCCCAGCGGCGAGATAGGATGGTCCGTCCATGAACCCCCACCTTCCCACTTCCCCCGAAGAAATGCGCTCCCTCGGCTGGGACGCCGCCGACGTCCTGTTCGTGAGCGGCGACGCCTACGTGGATCATCCGTCTTTCGCGGCGGCCCTCCTGGGCCGGCGCCTAGCTGCGGAGGGCCTGCGCGTTGCCATCCTGGCTCAGCCAGACTGGCGCAGCGCCGACCCCTGGCGCGCCATGGGGCGGCCCCGGCTGTGCTGCGCGGTCAGTGCGGGAAACATGGACTCCATGCTGAATCACTACACGGCCAGTCGCAAACGCCGTAATGAAGATGCGTACTCACCTGGCGGGCGCATCGGTCTGAGACCAGACAGAGCGACGGGAGTCTACGCCCAGCGCTGCCGTGAAGCCTTTCCCGGAATGCCAGTCATCGCCGGCGGAGTCGAGGCCTCCCTGCGGCGGGTAGCCCACTACGACTACTGGGCGGATCAAGTTCGCCCAAGCGTCTTGGTATCCAGCAAGGCAGACCTCGTGGGCTACGGCATGGGAGAGGAATTCCTGGTCCACGCAACTCGCAGACTGCAAGCGGGAGAAACCATTGAAGATCTGCGTGACATGCGCGGAGCGGCCTACTTACTTGGCAAGACCGAATCGCTCCCGGACCACTCCTTCACCGAGCATCGTGGAGATGGACGCACAGTAGACCTCCCCAGTTTCGAACAGGTTCGCGATGACAATGAGGCCTTCGCGCGCATGACACGCCACGTGCACCTCGAAACGAACCCCAAGAACGCGCGCCGCCTTACTCAGCCCCATGGGGACCGAACGGTCGTCATCAATCCCCCACGGCTCTCCCCGACCGAGGCCGAACTCGACCTCGCCTACGATCAGCCCTTCACCCGCACGCCGCACCCCAGCTACAGCGAGCCCATCCCCGCGCACACGATGATCAAGGACTCGGTCACGATCATGCGCGGCTGCTTTGGAGGCTGTACGTTCTGCTCAATCACCCTCCACCAGGGCCGCGAAATTCAGAGCCGGTCCGAAGCCTCTATATTGGCTGAAGTGGAGGCCGTTGGCCGGCACCCCGACTTCAAAGGCACCCTCAGCGATCTGGGAGGGCCGACGGCCAACATGTACCGCATGGGCTGCTCTAAACCCGAGGTTGAGGCCGTCTGCCGCCGCCTTTCCTGCGTCCATCCGACAGTCTGCAAGCTGCTCGATACCGACCATGGCCCCACTAGGGAGTTGATGGCCAAGTCCCGGCAAGCGCCAGGGGTCAAGCGCGTCCACGTGGCTTCGGGTGTACGCATGGACTTAGCCAGCACCGACCCCGAGTACCTTGAAGATCTGGCCAAACACCACGTGGGTGGTCACCTGAAGGTCGCCCCGGAGCACGTCTCCCCATCGGTACTCGAGCTCATGAAGAAACCCGACGTGGATTCCTTTGATGAGTTTGCCGAGGCGTTCGACGCAGCCTCCAAGCGGGCGGGTAAGGAACAATACCTCGTGCCCTACTTCATCTCCGGACATCCGGGGTCAGGCGTTGAGGAGATGATCGAGTTAGCGATCTACCTGAAGCAGCGCGGCTATCGCCCCCGGCAGGTGCAGGACTTCATTCCCGCACCCATGGACATTGCGACGTGCATGTACCACACGGGCCTCGACCCCCTAACCATGAAACCGGTCAAGGTGGCCAAGCACCTACGGGACCGCAAGCTCCAGCGGGCCCTGATGCAGTTCTTCCTGCCAGAGAACCATGACAAGGTCAGGCAGGTCCTCCGGGAATACGGGCACGAAGATCTGATCGGTTCGGGCCCTGAGTGCCTGGTCCCAAAAGGATCTAGCAA
>JAPKBO010000104.1 GCA_028823395.1 Planctomycetota bacterium
TGCGGCACATTCGGGTCGTGAATATTGATCCCGACAGCGTATGGTTGGCCCGCCCATGTCCACCTCCCTGACCAAGATTGCCGTGCTCGGTTCCGGGGCCATGGCCCGCGCCCTGGCCTACGCTCTGCAGGGGGCGTCCTGTGAGTTATTGCTTTGGGCTAGGGATTCCGGCGATCTGGGGGCAGAGGCCTGCGTCTCGCTTGGGGAAGTGGCGGGTGCCGATGTGGTGCTGATGGCGATCAGCGACTCGGGCATCGATGCTCTCGCGCGGCGGCTCGTGGAAGAGGGTTGCCTACCTCCTGTCGTTTTGCACACCAGCGGGTTTCACGGGACGTTGCCACTCAAGGCTTTGTCTGACGCGGGCTGCGCGGTGGGGGGCTTGCACCCATTGGTCAGCGTTCCCGCAGCGGGGGTCGAGGCTGCTGCGCGCCACTTGCATGGGGCGACGGTGAGCCTGTTCGGAGATGCGGCGGCTCTCGATGCGGCCCGGCAGGTAGCCGAACTCTTGGGGGCGCGGCCCATCGAGGTGCTCGAAGATCAGCGGCCGCTGTACCACGCGGCCGCGGCCCTGGCGGCCAACGGACTCGTGGCCCTGTTTGAATTGGCGCTCGCCAACGGGACAGGTGCTCTTGCTCCGGGCAGCACACCCGAGGACCTGGGCCAAGGTCTGGCCCATCTGGGCCAGGGCGTGCTGGCCAACGTGGCGGCTCTCGGTTCCGAGGCGGCTTTGACGGGGCCCGTTTCCCGCGGGGATGCCGAGGTCCTTGCCGGGCATCTATCCGCTCTCGATCCCGAAGCACGTGCGGCCTACCGCGCTTTGCTCGCTCCGCTGCTGGAATTGGCGCGCGCGCAGGGCGCGAGTGATGCGCTGCTTGCTCCCATTCAGGCCCTTGCGGAAGAGTAACCGGAGCTCCCAACACCATGGTTCATGTCGTCTCCATCTTGTCTCCGACCCTCGAGGGCCTGCGTGCCGAGGCCGAACGTCAGGCACCCCTCGCCGATCTGGTCGAGTTGCGCCTCGACGCGGTGCCCGATGCGGATGAAGAGGCGCTGGCTGAACTCATCAAGGCTGTTGGCAAGCCCGTGATCGTGGCGCTCCATGGCCCCGAGGCCTTCGGGTCCTTTGGAGGTAGCGTCGAGGAGCGGCTTGATATCCTGCAGAGGGCGGCGCGGGCTGGCGCACGCTTCGTGGATGTGGACTGGACGCTCTCATTGGATCTGGGCGAGGTGCCCCCGCCCTGCCACCGCATCGTCTCGCGCCACGACACGGAGAGGACCCCCGAAGATCTGGCGGCCTTCGATGAAGAGGTGCGCGCCGTGCTCTATGAGGGCGACGTCATCAAGCTCGTCACCCACGCCGAGAACACCGAAGACGGCCTGCGCATGCTGCGCCACCTGAGGCACGCACGCGGGGGACTGATAGCCTTTTGCTCCGGAGCAGCCGGCTCGTTCACGCGCGTGCTCGCGCCGATCTTCGGTTCGCCCTTCACCTACAGCGCGCCCGCGCGTCTGCCGGGCAGCGCCGCACTCGGCGCCACCGCTCCAGGTCAGCTGCGATTGGACGAGCTGCTCGGCATTCTGCCGCCCGGCGGGGTAGGGCCCGCGACCGGAGTGCTGGGCGTTGTGGGCCGGCCTATTGGCCACTCACTTTCTCCGCGGGTGCAGGGCATGGCCTTCAAGCGCGCCGGCTTCGACGCGGTCTACCTGGCCTTCGAGCCGGACGACTTCGACGCCTTCCTGGATCTCGCCGACGACCCGGTCTTCCGCGGTTTCTCTGTGACGGCGCCCTTCAAGGAGCGAGCCCTGGCACGGGCAGAGGCCTGCGACACGGAGGCGCGCGAGGCCGGGGCGGCGAACACCCTGGTGCGCGAGGTCACCGCATGGCGCGCAACAAACTCCGATTCTCCCGCGGTGCAAGCGACCCTAGAGGCGGCCCTGCCGCTCTTGGAACGACCCCCTCGGCAGGGTCTGGTCCTGGGAGCGGGAGGAGCCGCACGGGCGGCGCTGCGCGCACTGCAAGCCATGGGCCTCGACGCCCTCGTTGCGGCTCGCCGTCCCGAGGCTGCCCAGGCTCTGGCCAAGGAACTCGGCTGTCGCGCAGTGGACTGGGATGCCATCGGGCGGACGCCTCATGACGTGCTCGTGCATTGCACCCCCGTGGGCACAGGGTGTGGAGATCCGGACTCCAACGATCCCGACCTGATTCCCATCCCCGCCGATTGGATCCGTCCCGGCACCCTCGTCCTGGATGCCGTCTACCGCCCGGTGCGCACCCCGCTCATGGTGCAGGCCGCGGCACGGGGAGCCTTTCCCATTCCGGGTGCAGAGTGGTTTTTGCGGCAGGCCCTCGCCCAGTACAAGACCTTCACGAGCGCCGCGCCCGATGAACGCCTCATGCGGGCGGCTCTTGGAGGGGCTCTGGGTCTGGCATCGGATGAGGCCGTGACCCCGTGACCGCCGACGCTCCCTCGCCCCTGTGTTTGGTGGGCCTGCGTTGCGTGGGTAAAACGACGCTCGGACGTCGGCTGGCGGAGTCTCTGGCGGTGCCGTTCGTGGACCTTGACGACGAGCTGGAGCCGGATCGCCCGGGTCCTGCGCGTGGCGCCGGTGAGTGCTTGCAGGATCTTGGCGAGGAGAAGTTCCGTGACCTGGAGTCCGCCGCCCTAGAGCGTGTACTTGGTGAGGGCGGTGCGCGCGTCGTCGCCACGGGAGGGGGAGTGGTGGTGCGAGCCGCCAACCGCGAACTGCTACGTTCGAGGGCCCGTTGCCTATGGCTGCATGCCTCCGCCGAACAGCTCGCCAGACGCGCAGCGTTGGATGTCACTCTGCGCCCCGCATTGAGCGCATCCCATCCGAAGGCTGAATGGCAAGCGCTAGAAGTGGAGCGCGGCAAGCTCTATGCCGAGGTGAGCGATGCGTGCATCGATGCGAGTGGCGATCCGGACGAGGTCCTTGCGCTCCTGCTTGCACAGATCTGAGGGTCGTAGGTCTCCGTTGCTGGGGCTGTCCCGGGTTGTACCGGGCTGTTCCGTGGGCGCACAAACTGTCCCGAATCCCCAAGTTGGTGTGCTACACCCGGCGCGGTCGTCCGTAAGATGGTGCGTGGGAGCCTGTATCGAAACGAAATTGTATTCCTGCACACGCATGTGGACCTCTGATCGTGGGGTCTTGACACGGAGACTTGTCTTCGGGGGCGTGCTGTGGGGCATGCTTGTCGCCCCGGCGCCTCTCATGGCGAGCTCTCAGGTGCTGCCCTTTGGCGGTGTCCGAGTGGCACTGGTGGCCCGACAGGAGCAGGTTCCGGTGGATTCCGACCCCGTGGGTACCACCGTTGAGGCCGCCCTCCGCCTCTCGGAGGTCGGACGCCAACGCACGGGAGAGGTTCACGCGCTACTGGAGGGGCTAGAGGGCCAGGCCATGCGCGACAAAGCCGATCTGGCCTTTGCCAACACGCCGGACAGTACTGCCCGGGTCATGCTCTTGCGTGCTGGCCGCTCGACTCCCCCTGGACTGGCGGGCGCGCGTTACGACCGACGTGGCGATCGGCGCCTGGAGGCTCGCACCTGGGTGCAGCAGGCTTTTGATCAGGAGCCTGAGCTGTGGCTGGGACTGCTGCACGAAGTGCTGGAATCCGAGGGGAATGGCACCGATAAAGAGGTCCTTTCGGCCACCCTGCGCGTGGTCGGCGAACTGGGCTGGTTTGAGTTCGGCCCGGCCATGGCGAAGAGCCTCGGCGCGCAGGACGCGCGTACGATTGAGGCAGCCCGTCGCGGCCTCTTCAACCTCTTTGGCCGCTGGTTTGAGACGAATGCGGACTTTCTTGAGGCTTGGCCTGCTTTGGATGGGCGCGACACGGCTTGTCTGTCTGTAGCGGAATTGGCTGCCCTTGAGGCTCGGGTGGATGAGTTGACTCTGGGCATGCTCGAATTGAAGTTGGCCGTTCCGGGTGGATCGCCTCTCGCTGCCCCTGGAAACGACGACTCTCCGGAGGCCCAGGCTATGGCCAAGGCCCAGGTCGAGGCTCAGGCCGCAGAAGCCCAGCGCCGTCTGGCTCTGGTGCGCGAGCTGTTCGCCCAGGGCCATCCCGGCGTGCGTGCCCAGGTGGCGGGCATGGTGCGCGAGGCGGTAGGCCGCCGGGCTCTAGGAGCAGATGGAGCCATCGACTTGTTGATCGAGCGCGTGACCCATGAGACGGACCCGGCTGCCTTCCATGCAGTTCTGGTTGCATTACTGGAATTGGTCGAGGGCATGTCAGCGGAAGCGGAGAAGATCGATCATCTACGCGCTGCGCTCTTGGATCCTGCCGTGACGGCACGCTTGGAACTGGGGGACACGGTGGTCACTGCTCTCTCCCGTCTGCCATGGACGGCCACGGGCCCCAATGATTTTGCCGCGGGTATCGGGCCCAGTGCTCAGCTGTTGGCGCGGCTGTCAGCCTCCGACCGCCCTGTGGACTACGATCGGTTGCACATAGCCCTGGCTGCGCACGCCAGCCTGTGCCAAAACGCGCTGCAGGTGCGTGCCGGAGAATCGCAGGCGCCGGTCTTCAGCTTGTGGCAGGTGCGAGGTTTGCATCGCGCGACGGAGGATCCGGCCAGTGACGGGGCGCTGGATCCCGGCATCGCTCTAACGGCTCTTGTGTCGGACGCGACCCTGCCGCTGGAGGTGCGCTTGGATTTAGTTGCTGCAAGCCCCTATTTCCTTGAGGTCCTGCCCCTGCTGGGAGCTCTAGAAAGCGAGCATGAGCGTTCTCAATCTACACGCCTCGAGTTGGCTCTTCTCGACGCCCTCGAGGTGACCCTCGTCCACGGCCGCTTCCCCGGTGAGCCGTTCTTGACCCCGTTTGGCGTGTACCTGGATCAGGTCATGGGGGGCACCTCCAGCGATCTTCGCCAGCGCCTCGTGGCTCTTTTGGGCAATGCTGATCTTGACGCCGTCCTGGAGGAGGTTGGCGAAGGGGCATCCGCCTCCCCGCGTCGCTTGCGCCGGGTGCTGCTCGCCTCCGTGGAGTCGCGCCTTCTACTGGGGTTGGCTGGCGCGGAGCCGGCCATGCAACTGCGCTATCTCGAACTGCTGCCCTTGTTACCCGCGGCTTCCCGCTGGGTGGAGGGCTTGAGTGCGTCACCCGTATTCGACGTGTTGCTTGATAGCAATCAGGGTCGTCCTATCGCAACCCTGGCCGCGCTCATCCACCACCTCGGTCCGGCATCGGTAGACCCCGCCTGGGTTTCATTGGCGGAGGCGACGTTGTTACGAATGACGACAGTGCCCGTGGGGGATGAGCCCAGCCTGCCCGGGAACTCTGAAGAGCCGGTCAGGGCTCTCCTACCGGATCATCGCCTGCGCTTGGTGGTCGGTTGGATCTCCAGTTGGCCATCCGATTCGTTGGCTGCCATGACCGCTGCGACCCGTCTTCAATCTGTCGACTGGTTCCTGACGGCTCTCTTGCAGCCCGATGAGGGCATGGCGGATGCTCGGTCACGCTCAACGGCGCTCCAGTTCCTTTGGGAGCAGGCGATGGCCGCTGGCAATTCAGAGCTCACCGAACGGGTGGCGGCGGTCTTCGCTCCCCTTCCGCCCTTGGCTGCTGAGGAGAGCTACCCCATTGCGGTAGAGGAAATCTGGCGGCCTTTCGGGGGCCTGATTGACAATCTGAACGACCACACCCTCTGGCTCACCCGCCGCGATGGATTGCAGGATCTGCTCGCTCCAGAGCCTCCACCCGTTGCCACCCAAGATCCGGTGACTGGCCCCGTCGTAGGCGAGGGAGAGGGAGAGGGAGAGGAAGGGGATGGTGAAACTGAAGAGGCTGAGGAGGATTCTGAAGAAGCTACGGGCGATGACGGCGAAACCGAGAGCGCGAGTGATGGCGACGGTGAGGCCACCGATGGGGGCTCCAGCACCGATGACGGTGGACACTCTCCAGTCCTCACAGTCCGGTCCTGAGCCCTCCAGTCCCCGCCGCCTAGGATCTAGAGGACTCCCTTGACACTTCACCAACTCACCCTAGAATCCGCGCACAAGTGTCGCGGGGTGGAGCAGTCAGGCAGCTCGTCGGGCTCATAACCCGGAGGTCGCAGGTTCGAATCCTGCCCCCGCTACCATCTAACACCAAGAGAGGCCGCAATTTGCGGCCTCTCTTGCGTTTGGGAACACGCAGGGGTGTGCCAAGGAGTGTGACACGTGGCACGTACCTATCTGCGCGGCAGATGGTAGTGTGCTGTCATCGGAGCCGCGGAGCCGATTCGCTGCCACCGCCCGACCGAGAATCGCACGGACTCGAAACGTCGACTCCGCCAGATATGGAGGCCGCAGCATGCGACGCCTACTTTCTTGTTCCTCGCGCGCCCGACGCGCCCCCTCGTCCTTCCTACTCGCGGTCGCCTGTGCGTCCTGCGCTGGCCTCGCGACCTCCGCTACGCACCCCCAGCACGAGGCCGCTCCCGGCTCCTACGCGCAGACGCCCCTCGACGAGACCCTGCTGCTCCAGGAGCCGACCCTTTCGGCCGAGCACCTGGTCTTCGTCTACGCGGGAGACCTGTGGATCGCACCGCGCGAGGGCGGCGACGCGCGCCACCTGACCAGCAGTCCCGGCATGGAGAGCGCCCCGCAGCTCAGCCCGGACGGGCAATGGGTGGCCTTCAGCGGCCAGTACGATGGCAATACCGATGTCTACCTGATCCACGTGGACGGCGGTGTCCCGCGCCGCCTGACCTGGCACCCCGGCCGGGATGTGGTACTGGACTGGAACGGCGGTGGGGACGCGGTGCTCTTCCGCAGCAGCCGCAGCTCGGGCACGCGGAACTCCCAGGTCTACCTGGCGCCGGTCACGGGCGAGTTCCCGGAGGCCTTGCCCGTGCCCAAGGCCTACAACGCGAGCTTCGGGCCCGACGACGCGAGCCTGGCCTACACGATCATCCCCGACGCGTTCCGCACCTGGCGTCGCTACCGCGGCGGGTGCACCACCCCGATCTGGGTTCAGGATCTGGAGACCCACGAGGTGGAGGTGGTGCCCCACGCTGACGGCAGCGACACCTTCCCGCGCTGGCTGGGCGAGACCCTCTACTTCGCCTCGGATCGCGCCGGCACCATGGACCTGTACTGCTGGCGCCGCGGACAGACCGCGGTCGAGCGCCTGACCGACCTGGGCGACTTCGACCTGCGCAACATGGACACGGGGGGCGGGGCGCTGGTCTTCGAGGCCGCGGGGGCCCTGCACGTGCTCGAGGCCGGCGCCAGCGAGGCCCGGCGCGTCTCCATCCGCGTGCGCAACGACGGGCTCGCGGCCGTGCCCCGCTGGCAGGAGGTTGGGGAGGCCGTGCGCGCCGCGGCCATCGCGCCCAACGGCAAGCGTGCCGTCTTCGAGGCCCGCGGTGAGATCCTCAGCGTGCCCCGGGAGCACGGCGAGATCCGCAACCTCAGCGCCTCGCCCGGGGCCCACGACCGCAGCCCGATTTGGTCGCCGGACGGCGAGCGCATTGCCTGGTTCAGCGACGCGAGCGGGGAGTACCAGCTCCTCGTGCGCGAGCACCGCGGGCGGGGCGCAGCCAGGGCCTACGACCTGGGCGAGGGCGGCTTCTTCTACGACCCGCGCTGGAGCCCGGACGGCGAGCACATCCTCTTCGCGGACAAGTTCAACCTCCTGACCGTGATCGCGCTCGAGAGCGGGGAGCTCAGCCCCGTGGCGAGCGTGCAGGGGTCGCTCGACTCCGGGTATCTGCGTGCGGTCTGGTCTCCCGACTCTCAGTGGATCGCTCTCCAGCACCGCGACCCGGCCACGTCCTACGGCCGCATCGCTCTCTACGAGATGGCGACGGGCAAGCTCGAGAGGGTCACCGACGGCTTCGGCCACGCCACCGACCCGGCCTTCTCGCCCGACGGCAAGCTGCTCTTCTTTGCGGCGTCGGTGAACAACGGCCCTAAATTCTTCGACCTGGACATGACCACCTCCGCCTCGCGGCCCTCGAACGAGAGCCTCTACGTGGCCGTGCTGCAGGCGGACGGCGTGGACCCCCTGGGGCCGCGCAGCGACGAGGGCTGGGACGAGGAGGAGGAAGAGGACCAGGACCCCGACGATGACGACGAGGAGGAAGCCGAGCTCCCCGCCCTCGAACTGGCGGGCCTCGACCAGCGCATCCTGGCCCTGCCCCTCCCGGCCGGCAACTACCGCGACCTGGCCTGCACGCAGGAGGCCCTGCTCTGGATCGAGCAGACTCGGGGCCAGCAGCCCCGGCTACGCGCCTGGGATCGCGAGGAGCGGGAGGCCAAGACCCTGCGCGAGGACGTCGACAGCTTCCAGGTCTCGGCGGACGGAAAGAGCCTGCTGTTGGACTCCTCGGGCGAGTGGTTCATCGCCGGCGCCGACGCCGAGGACCCCGACGCGCTGGACGTCGAGTCGGCGAAGGTGCGCGTGGTTCCCGAAGAGGAGTGGACCCAGATTCTGCGGGAGGTGTGGCGCATCCAGCGCGACTACTTCTACGACGAGAATATGCACGGGGTCGACTGGCCCGCCATGTGGCGGCGCTGGCAGCCCTTCCTGGCCCACGTGCGCCACCCCGCGGAGCTGGACCTGCTCGTGCGCAGCCTGATCAGCGAGCTGGCCTGCGGGCACGAGGGCGCGGAGAGCGGGGACTCTCCGGAGGGTCCCGAGGGGGTCTCCGTGGGTCTCCTGGGCGCCGACTGGATCGTCGACGGCGACCGCTACCGCCTCGAGCGCATCCTGCGCGGGCAAAACTGGAACCCGAACCTGCGCGCGCCTCTGACCGCCCCCGGTGTGGACGCCGCCGAGGGGGACTATCTCCTGGCCGTGGACGGCCGCCCCTTGACCACGGAGGAGAACCTCTACGCCGCCTTTGAGGCCCGCGCCGGCCAGCCCGTCGAGCTCACCCTGGCCGCCGATCCGGGGGCCCCGGAGGAGCAGCGCCGTACCACGACGGTGGTGCCCATCGCGAGCGAGGGCGACCTGCGCCGCCTGAGCTGGGTCGAGGCCAACCGCGCGCGCGTGGACGAACTCTCCGGGGGGCGGCTGGCCTACATCTACATGCCCGACACCGCCACCGACGGCATGGACTCTTTCGACCGCGACTTCTACTCCCAGCTCGACAAGCAGGGGATCGTGTTGGACGAGCGCTACAACGGGGGCGGCCAGGCGGCCGACTACGTCATCTCGGTGCTCGACCGCGAGCTCGACTCCTGGTGGATGACCCGCGAGCGGTGGGCCTGCCGCACCCCCTTCGGCCTGATCGATGGACCGAAGGTGATGGTCATCAACGAGGACGCCGGCTCCGGGGGCGATTGGATGCCCTGGGCCTTCCGGAATCGCGGCATCGGCCCCCTGGTGGGCACGCGCACCTGGGGCGGCTTGGTGGGTACCTCGGTCTACCCGGTGCTGATGCACGGCGGCTCGGTGACCGCCGCCAGCTTCGGCGTCATGGACACCGACGGGCAGTGGGCGGTGGAGAACATCGGCGTGCCCCCGGACGTGGAGGTGATCGAGTGGCCGGCGGAGGTCCTGGCCGGCCACGATCCCCAGCTGGAGCGGGCGATCGAGCTGGCCCTGGAGCTGCTCGAGCAGCAGCCGCCGCGCGCGGCGCCGGAGTTCTACCCTCCGGCGGAGCGCTAGTCCGTCCCGCAGGCCCCACTCGAGCCGGTCGAAGGCGGCCGCGCGTCGGCCTTCGTCGCCCAGGCGCCCGACCCCCCTAGTGTCCGAATACTCGGCCCACCCCCTGAACGGAATTCTCAATACTAAGAAGTAGGTGTCCTCATTAGCGTGTACCTGAAAGCTACCTTGCAAACTAGAAATAAGAGCTCCGTCATGAGTGTCACAGCACTTCGAATGCGCGCTGCTGCAGTTCTTGTGGTCGGCGCTCTTGGGGCCTGCGTCCCGTCTCGGACGTTGGCAGACACAATGGCAATGGAACCGGAAAAGTACTCGGCACTCAAGGCCTTCGCGGATAGACGCCTGCGCGAGACAGGAGTGCCGGGCGCGGGCGTTGGCATAATCAAAGACGGTCAGGTGATTTTTGCCGGCGGCTTTGGTACCCGGGACCTGAATACGGGCGAGCCCGTGAACTCTCAGACCGCCTATCTGATCGGGTCGTCCACCAAGCCATTCACGGTGACCGCAATAGCGATACTCGCCCAGGAGGGCATTCTCGATTGGGACGAGCCTGTGCGGACCTACATGCCCTCATTCCGATTCCAAGACGAGTATGTGTCAGAGCATCTCACGCTCAGAGATCTCGGCAGCCACCGCTCCGGCGTTGCAGACGAACCTGACTGGATGGGATCGACACTGACCCGAGGAGAGATGATTGAGAGCATGAGTGAATACGAGCAGAGCGCGGGCTTCAGGGAGAGATTTCAATACAACGGCGCGGGCTTCATGATCCTGGGCCATATGGCGACACTGGCGTCGAAGACCGAATTCGAAGATGTCGTCATGGAGCGCATCGCCATACCACTCGGATTGGAGAACACGGTCTGGAGTGATCTCTCTGGACCCAATCCACCCTATACAGAGAACGTTGCCTATCCACATGTCGTTGAAAATGGAGAGGTGCGCAGAATCGACTTTCCATTTGAAGGGGAGGCGATCAGGCCGTCCGGGACAATGACGTCCAACATCGACGACATGCTGACGTTCCTGCAATTCCACATCCAGAGGGGTGAGCTCAATGGCGAGCGACTGCTGACGGTAGAGAACCACGAAGAACTCATTACGCCCCATATCGTCACCGGCTACAGGGACGGACTAAGTCAAGAGAAGCACCCCGCATGGCAGGAACTGTATGGGCTGGGCTGGTGGCTGGGCAATTACAATGGTCACAGAGGCGTGCATCACGGAGGTTCGTCTGCTGGAACACTTTCGCAGATCTTCTTCTTGCCCGACAAAGATTTCGGCGTAGTGACGTTTGTGAATGTCGAGGATTTTCTGTCGGACGAACTCGTGCTCTTCATCATCGACCTCTATAAAGATGAATTGCAGTAGCAACGCAATTTCCCTTGGACGGTTTTAAGCATGATCTCTCTCGCTCTTGTTTTGAGTTTCGCCTCCCTCGTCCCCCAAGATGTTGACGAGAAGTCCAGCCCCTTCGACGGGCTGCGTTGGTCGGGGGACCAGCCCGAGGTCCAGGTGGATGGGACCTGGTACGAGCCCGTCGCGATTGACGGGATAAACGTCGAAGAGATCCTCACCCTCGCTGATACGTGGTCTCCTGGGCGCGAGAAGCGTTTCGCTGAGGACCTCATCCCAATGCTCGTAAGGCTCGAATGGAAGGGCGACGGAAAGGTCGACCTTGACCTCCGCTCTCTCAAGGATGGCTCGGCCGTTCGGCTCGAGGGCGTGGAGATGACGCGGGCGAAGCGTCAGGCCTTGCGTGCCGCGGGGGCCGCAAGAGAGTTGAGCGGTGCTCGTCGACCCACAGCTCTTTCGCGGATCTCGGTGGAGGATGCTCAGAGAGACATCGAAGCGTTCGGAGCGGGGCTCAAGGATCAGTTCGCTTACTTGGGGCTCGGTGAGGTTGAACTCGACCGTGAGTTGGCTCAGATACGTGACGGCATGGCCGGAGTCCAAGTCGATGTCTTGGAGCTGCGCCTCGAGCTGCATCGCCTCCTTATGCGCTTTGGGGACGGGCACGCCCAGGTCCGCTCGAACCTCCCCCTCGGTGAGCCCGGCGACAAGTACCTGCCCTTCTTGCTCGTCGAGTCTGCTCAGGGCGTCGTCGCAGTGCTCCCGGACCGCTCCGCTTTGGTCGAGCCTGACGCGCCGGTCGTTCGAGCGATCGACGGCAAGACGATGGACGAGTGGGTTGAGCTGGCGCGACCCTACATCGCGAACGGCAGCCCGCAGCTTGTCCGCCGTCGCGCCCTCGGCGACATGCGCGAGATCGATTGGGTGCGTCGCGTCCTCGGGGAAGAGACAGGCGTGCCGCTCACGGTGACGTTCTCGACGGTGGATGGGAGCGAGACGGTCGAGCGAGAGCTCGAGCTCTCATCGCGCCGACCCACATACGGTCCCTGGCCGCGCTCCAAGAGCACGATCCTCGAAGGCGACATCGGCTATCTGCGCATCGTCCAGATGGACGGCGATGTTGACTCCTTGCACGAGGCGATGGGGGAGTTCGTCGACTCCAAGGGGCTCATCGTCGACGTGCGCGGCAACGGTGGGGGGACGCGTGAGCTCCTGCTTGCGCTGGGGGGATACTTGATTGGTCCCAAGGAGCCCGCGATCGTGGGTAACATCGCGCAGTACCGCCTCTCGTCGCGCTTCGATGAGGGCCACTTGGAGGCTCGCTACATGTATCGGGCCAACTGGGATGGGTGGAACGGCCGGCAGCTCGATGCTATCGAAGCGGCAACCGCCGTCTTCAAGCCGGAGTGGCAGCCTGTCGGCGAATTCAGCGCCTGGCACTACCTCGTCCTCGATCACACCGAACACCCCGCCGAGTACTTCTACGACCTGCCGGTCGTGGTGCTCTCTGACTCCGGCTGCTTCAGCGCGACGGACATCTTCCTCGGTGCCCTCGAGCTCTTGCCTCGCGTGACACTGCTCGGTGCCGCGAGCTCAGGAGGCAGCGCGCGCTCGCAGTCCTTCCGGCTGCCCAAGACGGGCATGGAGGTGCGCTGCGCCTCGATGGCGTCCTTTCGGCCCGACGGTCGGCTCTAC
>JAPKBO010000105.1 GCA_028823395.1 Planctomycetota bacterium
ATGCTGCACTCCATGCGCGCTTGGTTGGCCTGACCCGTTGTGCTCTGAATGAACGGGCCAAACCCATCCTGAATCTCCCCCGGAATACGGATCGCGTAGGAAGTGTTCGCCTTCAACCCGAAGATCGGATTACCGTTCTGGTCGAAAGACAGGGCCGGGCGAAAGATCAGGCGCCTGAGATTGGTGGGGTCACCAAAGAACTGCCCGGGAGGCGAAGTGCCATTGGCCACGTCCACCAACTGGAAGGTGCTGGAGTTGACGGAGAACAGGTCGATTGGGTTCGAGAACAGGAGGGATATTTCCTGGTTCTGATAGGTGTCGATGATCGCGCAGGCGATCTGGTCTCCGAGAGCTCCGTTGCTGCACCCGATGCTGCAGGTCTCGATATAGAACGCACCTGTGTCGGTTCCCCCGCCACCAGAACAGCCGGCCGTGCCCAATGAGAGCCCCAGGAGCATGGCAGCTACAGGCAACCGCAGGGCCGCGAAACGGGAGGTGGGAAGCAGGCCTTGGGCCGTGGTGGAGTTGCGCTCGATTCGCATGGATGTCCGTAGCAGGGTTCGGGGCCGGGTATGGGCCCCATGCCGTGGCGCGATGCGCCGGGAGGGGGATGAAAGGTGGCGGAGGGAGAAAACTCGAGCCGATTCCAGGGGTAGGGACCTACCCGGTCAGGGCGGCAAAGTTGCATCCCGGTTGAAGGCACCCAAGCGAGGGCTCGTCAGAGTTCATGGGGGGCACTATATTGCCGTCTGGGATCCCCATGCCAAGCCCCAACTGGGAGAGCCCGGCCTAACTAGCCTCCCCAGCCCCACATTCTTCCCCCTCACGCTCCATTTTGGCCCCCACCCCCCACGCGCCCATGCCGCCCACCGAGCTTCAAGCAAGGCCCCTGCGTCAGGCCAACACCGAAAACCGACGGCAAATCCCTCTCTGGGCTCTTGGGTGGACCCTGGGGTTCCTCTCATTGTCGGCCTGCTCGCCGCCAGCCCCAACGACAAGCGAACCCGCTACACAAGATGAAATCGTTACTCCTTCTTTGAACCCCGAGACCGATGGTGTGGACCGGGACTCTGCAGGCATCCCGCGCTCAGCCCCCATCAGCGCGCAGGCTCGAGCGGAGATCAAGTCATTCGTGGAGGCCATGATCCCTCCCGCCATCGAGGAAACCAGTGACCTCCATGATGAATGGCTACGGCGCACACGCGCACTCCGACAAGTCATGGAGACGCGCTCAGCGGAGATCGGCAACGCAGCGTTGCACGCCTTCACCGGCGAGGTCAGCGACCGAACGGTCACGCGTCAAGCACTCCTTAGGATTGGTGCTCGCTGCTCGCCAAAAGCCGCAGCGCCTCTGCTACGCGAATTGATGGTGACCTACGGCTACAGATACGACGATCGCACCGAAGCCGCCGTACTCCTGGCCGAAGCCGACCCACACGTCTATATGCAGGAGGCAAGCTCACACCTGCGCCGTCGCAAGCGCGCAACCAAGACCATGCCTCCCGATGAATTCCTCATCCGCGCATGGGTCACCGCCTGTGAACGCACGGGAACCTCACCCGTCGACATGCTGGCGGATGTCGCCACGAACCTGATCCTGGATCCCCCGGCACGCTATGCCGCTGCCGAAGCTCTCGGCAACTACCCCGATGACGTTCTAGGTCGAGAAGCCCTCAAAGCCTGCCTTGTGGAGTCCACGGGTGACGCCTATCTGCGACGCAAGGCCGCGCAAGCGATTCGTGTCTCCTTCAACACCGAAGAGGCTTGCGCGCTCTTCTCACATATTCTCGCCCTCGAAGTGGATGCGACCTTTGCAACCTTCCTAGCGGACATGCAACAGTTAATGGGCTGTAAGTAAAGAGCACGAAGATGATCATCGACACTCACTCACATTTGTTCTGGAAGGACTTCGATGAAGATCGGGCTGAGGTACTGACCCGCGCCCGGGCCAATGGAGTCGAGCGCATGCTGGTGGTAGGAACGGACGTCGCCACATCCGAGGCCGCCTGGGATCTATGCCAAGACGAGCCCGGCCTCTATCCGACAGCCGGAATCCACCCACACGATGCCGAGGCCGTTGGCGAGCCCGACGCTCTCGCCCGGATTGAAGAACTCTGTCGCCGCGATGGGTGCGTAGCTGTGGGTGAAACGGGCCTCGATTTCTTCAAGGAGTACGCACCTCGCGAAGCTCAGGAACGCGCCTTTCGGTGGCACCTGAACCTGGCGCGGGAACTGGACAAGCCCATTATCGTCCACTGCCGAGATGCTCACGAGGCCACAGTGACCGCGATCCGGGAATATCCAGGAGTGCGCGGTGTGATGCACTGCTACACCATGGGCCCAGCGGAGCTCGAACCCTACCTGGACGCGGGCTTCCACATCTCCTTCTCGGGCATCGTGACCTTCCCCAAGAGCGAGGACAATCGTGCCGCGGCAATCGAGGTCCCCCTAGACCGTCTGCTAGTCGAGACGGACTGCCCATTCCTCGCCCCTCAAGGCCACCGGGGCAAGCGTAATGAACCCGCCCACACACGGGTGATCTTGGAGCACATCGCCGAAATGCGCGGGGTGGAACCCGTGGATCTCGCCCAGATCACTTCACGCAACGCCAATGCCCTCTTCGACCTAGAGAGTCGATAGGGCTTACCCGTAGGACGCTAGCCCAATGCAGAAGGGGCGCCGATGCCATTGCATCGACGCCCCTGTGTGCCTGAAATCTCGGAGGGATCAGTTACCGACTGCGGTCCAGACGTTGGTGTCCACAGCCGTCTTGCCCATGATGCTCAGACCAAGGTGGTCGCCCATATCGGCGCTGTCGTAGGCGGCGCTGAAGGCAGGTACCAGGCCGGTACCCTCGTAGCGGGCAGCCGTGACCTTGCCATCTGTCTGGATGATATCCTGATCCTGATTGATGAAGAAGCAACGGTTACCGGTCTTGCCAGCCTGCTTGGGCCAAGCGTAGGCGCACCAGTAAATCTCAGAGTTGGCCGAACCCGGAAGGGTCGCGGCGTCCGCTCCACCACCCGCGGCTTCGGGAACACCTGCAACAACACCCGTGCTGCTGTCAGGCAGGTAGATCTTGAACATGTAGCCCTGACGCTCAATGACGGAACTGGAAATGTTGCCAAAGGTCGTGGCCAGGAACGGAGGGTTCAGGAGACCACCGGTAAGAACGGTACCTGCGGCGGTCCAGGCGCGAAGCTGGTCGGAACCGGCAAGCTCGCCGAAGAATCCAAACTCACCGCCACCATCAGCGTCGGTGTCGATGGAGCAGGAGGAATGGAACGACTGCTGAGCAGCAGCGATCGTGCGCAGATTGGCGACAGCCGCGTTCTCGTTGGCGGACAAGCGAGCACTCATCATCTTAGGAAGAGCAACTGCGGTGACGATGGCGATAATAGCCACGACGATCATCAACTCGATGAGCGTGAAGCCGGACTGTCGTTGGTTTCGGATTAGCATGTTTTGGGGTTTATTGGTTGTGGGCGTCCCGAAGCGGAAGGCTGGGGTTCCCGTTTGACCTCAGGGGTCGATTGGCTTTGGTGTGAACTCAAACCTCCCATCGGGGAGGAAACGCTTGGGTGGCCAAACCCAGGGGAATCCCGGGCGATTGGCACACACCGTTTATCGACACACCCGTCGGATCCCTTAAATCTCAGGCCTTTTATTCGGCCAAACTCGTCCCAGATTGAGACGGGGCCTCTGGCCCCCCACCTGCTACGAGCCGGCCTTGCCGGCCATGTCCAGGATGGGAATGAAGATGGATAGCACCACGGTCCCCACAACAAGTCCCATGACGGAGATCAGGATGGGTTCGATCAGGGAAGTCAGGGCCTTGACCTGGGCCTTGACCTGGGCGTCGTAGAACTCGGCAATTTTCTCCAGCAGGGCTTCTAACGCCCCTGTGCGCTCTCCGATAGCGATCATGCGCACCACCATGGGCGGGAACACGGGCTCGCTAGCCAAGGGCTCACTGAGCAGGTTTCCATTGCGAACGCTCTCCCGCGCCTTCATGACCGCCCGCGACACAACCCTGTTCCCCGCAGTGTGACCCACGATGTCGAGAGTCGACATGATGGGCACGCCCGAGCGAATCAGAGTGGAGAACGTGCGACTGAAACGGGCCAAGCAGACCTTCTTCGTAAGCGTGCCAAACACAGGCACCTTCAAGCGCAGACGGTCCCAATGATAGGCGCCCTTGTTAGTCCTCGTGATCATCACCAGGGAACCGGATAGGGCAATCAGGCTCAGGAGGATCACTCCAGCGTTTTCACGCAAGATCCGTGAAAGCTCCAAGACGAATGCAGTGATCGCCGGCAATTCAGCGTCCATGCTCTCGAACACCTCCTTGAACGTGGGAACAACGCCCACCATCAAGAATGCGGTGATCCCGAGCACGAGGATCATGGATATGACGGGATACGTCATAGCGGATCGAATCTCGCGAGAGAGAGCTTCGGACTGCTCTTGGTAGTCCGCCAAACGCTCAAGGATCACGTCCATCTGACCGGAGACCTCCCCGGCCTTGACCATATTGGCATACAAGTGTGAGAACACTCTCGGACAGCGCTCCATGGCTTGTGATAGGTCAGAGCCCCCACGCAGGTCGGCCACCATGCTCTCACATGCGGCCTTCATGCCCGGAGATTCAGCCTGTTGTCCCAGCACCTCGAGGGATTCGAGCAACGACAAGCCCGCCCCCACCATGGTTGCCAGCTGCCGCGTAAAGATAACCAGTTCGCCCTTACCCGCTTTTATCGTGGGCTTACGCTTCCCAAAGCTCCAGCGGCCTCCAGCGCGCCCTACGCCGCCAGCCTCGTCGAGGCGCAGCAGAATCAGGTTCTTGGAGCGCAACTCCGCGAGAGCTTCCGCCTTGTTCGTGGCGCTGATAGTGCCTTCCACGTGTTCCCCTTGGGGACTCTTAGCGGCGTATTTGAAGTGGTTCACGTTATCTCAGGGGGGGGATAGGGTTCAGTCGCCTAGGGTTACGCGCAGGATTTCTTCGATCGTCGTCACGCCTCGTGCTGCGTTCAGCATTCCCACGCGCCGCAGTGTCAACATGCCCTCGTCGATTGCCCGGGACTTGAGGTCCGCCTTCGAGGCACCCTCAATGATTAGGCGCTTGATTTCGGGGGAGATTTTCATGGTCTCGAAAATCGGGAAGCGGCCCAGGTAGCCCTGATTGCACTGGCGGCAACCGGCCGGGTCCGCTTCGTAGAAGGTGTGCTCGTCAAGCAGGTCACTGCGCTGCAATCCCCACTCCACCAGTTTCTCTGGCGAAGGTCGGTCAATGGGCTGACGGCAGTGGCTGCAGAGCCGACGGCCGAGGCGCTGTGCGCAAACACACAAGACCGAGCTGGACACCATGAACGGATCGACGCCCATGTCTGCCAGGCGAGAGATCGTGCCAGGCGCGTCATTGGTGTGCAGGGTGGAGAGCACCAGGTGACCGGTAAGCGCAGCCTTGACTGCAATGTCTGCCGTTTCCTTGTCCCGAATCTCACCCAGCAGTACCACGTCCGGATCCTGTCGCAGGATCGAGCGCAAAGCCCCCGCGAAGGTCAGGCCTCGCTTGGGGTTCACGGGCACCTGATTGATGCCATCCATCTGATACTCGACGGGATCCTCTACGGTGGTCACGTTGATTTCCTCGGAGGCAACGGCCTGTACGCACGAGTACAGAGTGGTGGATTTTCCGCTGCCCGTAGGGCCCGTCACCAGGAGCATTCCGTAAGGCGACTCGATGGCCTCGCGGATGTCCTCCAAGCACTTGGGCTCGTACCCCATACTCTCGAGAGCCATGGCCATAGACCCGGCATCAAGGATCCGAATGACGCACTTCTCCCCCCCCACCACCGGCAGTACGGAGAGACGGCAGTCAATCGATCGGCCTTCGTAACGGATCTGGAATTTGCCGTCCTGGGGCACCTGGCGCTCGGCGATATCGAGCTTGGCCAGAATTTTAAGGCGCGAGGTTAGGGAGGGCAGAATGGCCTTGGGAGGGGACATGATGGCGCGCATGCGGCCGTCAATCCGGTAGCGCACGCCCACGGATCGCTCCCCGGGCTCAATGTGAATATCGCTGGCCTTGGCCTTGAGGGCCCGCAAGAGGATCAGGTTCACCAGCTTGACCGCCGGCGCTTCGCTCTCCTCACCACCCTCCTGGGCAATGTCCTGGGTCTCGTCCTGCTCTTCGATGTGAACGTCTTCGGAAACCGAGACCTCCGCCATCATGTCCGCAACCTGCTCGGCTCCGTGGTCAAACGCCACGTCGAGAGCTGAAGCCAGTGCCGGGGAGTTGGCATAGACCGTGCGCACGTAGCAGCCCGTCTCCCGGCGAATATCATCGAACAACAGGACGTCAAACGGGTCGGTGACGGCAAGGGTCAGCACGTCGGCGTTCTTGGTCAGAGGCAGCACTCGGAGGCGCTTGCACTCGGACTCGGAAATGGAGGCCAACGCTTCGGGGTCAGGCACAATCTGGCCGAGGTTGATGGGAGCGATCCCCGCGGCACTACAAACCGTCTCCGCTATACTCTCTTCACTTAGGACGCCCTGCTCAATCAAGGTCTGTACGGCATCGCCGCCCTCCCCCTGAGCGTGCTCCCATTGCGCCTCGCTGATAAGGTCACCCTTCAGGAGTAGGCGCCGGACTTTGTTGGAAGGTAGCACGCCTAGGCCGCCTTCACCGCGGAGTGCAATTCACTGGGATCCCCAATAGCGATCTCAGCATCGGCCATCTGAATTTTGCCGCTCTGGACCAACATGGCAAGAGACTGGGCCATGGTGCACATACCCATCCGGCCTCCTGTCTGGATAGCCGAGTAGATCTGGTGAGCCTTGCCATCGCGGATCTGAGCCCGAACACCCGAGTTGGCTAGAAGGATCTCTGCCGCCAGGTGCCGACCGGTCCCCGAGGCGCTCTTCAGTAGTTTCTGGCTAAAAACAGCCTGCAGGGAGAACGAGAGCATCGTGCGCACCTGAGCTTGCTGATGGGACGGAAAGACATCGATGATGCGATTGATGGTCTGCACGGCATCGGACGTGTGCAACGTGGCAAAGGTCAGGTGCCCCGTTTCGGCCAAGGTGAGCGCTGCTTCGATGGTTTCGTGGTCGCGTAACTCCCCCACCAGAACGATGTCCGGGTCTTGGCGCAGAACCGAGCGCAGAGCGTCCTTGAAGCTGTGGGTGTCGATTCCGATCTCGCGCTGGTTCACAAGGCAGTGCTTATGAACGTGGGTAAATTCAACTGGATCCTCGATCGTGACGATGTGCGCCTGCCGAGTCTGGTTAATGTGATCAATCATGGCCGCCAGGGTCGTGGACTTACCGGACCCTGTGGCCCCGGTCACCAACACGAGCCCCGACTGCATGGCACAGATGCGTCGGGCCGTCTCGACCGGCACACCGAGGGTTTCAAAATCCGGCGTGACGCTCGGAATCGAGCGCAGCACACATCCCGCCGCACCCTGCTGGTGGAACACGTTGACCCGGAAGCGCCCAAAGCCCTCCAGACCGATGGAACAGTCCAACTCCAGATCCGCATCGAAACGCGCGATCTGCTCGGCGGTCAGAATGCTCGTCACCAGGCGTCGGGAGTCGTCCTCTGTGAGAGTGTCGCACTCCACGGGGAGCAGTTCTCCATCCACCCGTATCCGGGGGGGGCTCCCTACTGAGACATGTAGGTCACTGCCTCTCTGGCCCACCATTAGGGCCAGTAGTTCGTCCATAGTGATCATCGTAAGTACTTCTCCAGGGGCCCCGAGGGGGCGCTGGGAGCGCCAGGGGTCCTGTCCTCTTCATCGGCCCTACGCCGGCCGAACCTGAGAAAACCCACCCACCGAAGGACAATCCTCTTGGCGGCGGCCCGCCTGCCCCGCAAGGGATCCCAGCCCGGCATAGGACACGTCCCCTTTTGGGACACTTCGCACGGACCCGGGGCGCAAGCTCGGGCCCGGGGTGAAGCGAGGTCGAAGAGCAGAGAGCCCGCTACTGATGACTAGGCCTGGCGCTTCCCAATCACTTCCAGGGCCTTGATCCGGTCAGCTGCAGGCATGCGATCGAAGTCCATCAGCTAGCAGCCCTCGCCGGATTGGTGAAGTCCGCCCAGACGGGATGGCTTCATACCTTCGAGAATGCACGTCGCTCCTGTCCGCGAAGACGGATCACCGACTCAATCAGCATGGATCGCCCCGAGTGGGGCGGACGATTGCGGCCCCCTACAGGTCCTGTCGAACGACCAGTTCCACGCGACGGTTCCGAGCCTTATTGGCCGCGCTATCGTTGGAAGCCAACGGTCGGTGAGGGCCATAGCCCGCCACCACGAAGCGCTCGTCAGCAATCTTGCACTCATCCACCAGGAAGGTCACCACCGCCATCGAGCGCCGAAGAGACAGGTCACGATTGGATTTGAAGCCCGAACTGCGGATGGGGTCGGAGTCCGTGTGGCCCTCAACGTGGAATCGAGCCTCTCCCGTAAACTCCGCTCGCAGGCGCCGAGCCAAGATCCGCAGGGCATCTTGCCCGCCGTGACTGACGGACGCCTTGCCCGAACCGAAGGTCACCGAGGTGGGAATGGTGAAGACCACGTCACCGCCGCGCAGGTTCACGGAGATACCTTCCGCTTGAAGGTCAGGGAAGGCAGTACTTGCAGCCTCGCGACTCTCCAATTCATGTGTGCTCGCCTCAAGCGCCTCGGCCAAGCGATCGCACTCATTCTGGAGACGAGCCACGTCATCGGTCAGCTCCATGTTCTGGGCGCGGAGCTTTCCCTGCTCCGAGCGGCCCTCTAGCGCCAGACTATTGGATGGCAACGAAGCGCAGCCCGTAAGGAGGCTGGCCAAGAGAAGCAGGCCTGCGGGGCCGGTCAGTATCGTTCGTTCGCACATGAGAATTCCCCCTTGCTGTTTGGGTCCAGTTGTAATCCCCGGGCCTAGCCACTTGAACTTGGGCTCAGATCCATAGGGTGTTCAGATCATCCCAAGCCAGGAGCACCATTCCAATTCCAAGTCCGAGGAAGGGGCCAAAAGGCAGATAGCGACCTGCCAGACGGGCCACACGCAGGGACCGCCCCACCCCATCCGACCTTCCACGCCCCCGAGCCCGGGAACGGCTGAGGATGAAGAATCGCAGCATGTTGAAGAGACCGAAGACCGAGGCCACCAGGGCTGCTAGGGCCAAGGCCGCCAAGGCTCCCCCTGGCCCAATGAATCCGCCCCCGGCAGCCAGGAGTTTCACATCCCCCAGACCCATGGCCTCGGCCCCATAGAGTTTCTTGCCCAACGCGCCAATCAGGAACAGCACACCGGCCCCCACTCCCATTCCCGCGAAGCTGGCCAGCAGTGCGCCGACGCGATCTACCCCACCTTCAGGAATCTCAGAGAGGACCTGCGCGAGGATCGTCTCTCCCTGGAGGCTTGGAACCAACAGACATGCGAGGGGCGCCAGCACACATCCTCCCAGGGAAACCTCGTCGGGGATCTGAAAACAATCGAAGTCCACCATGGTGGCCACGAGCAGACCCGAGAGGACGACAGACCAACAAAACCAAAGGGGCCAGTCAGCTGGTCCCGCCAGAACGACGGCCATGTACCAGAGCCCAGCATTTGCAGCTTCGACAAATGGATAGCGCAGGCTGATCCAGGCACTGCAAGCTCGGCAGCGGCCCGCCTGGATAATCCAGGAGACTAGCGGGATGTTCTCCTTCCACCCCAATTGAGTGCCGCAGGCCGGGCAGTGGCTGCGGCGAGGGCTGCGCACGCTCATGCCCTCCAGGGGCAAGCGATAGATACAGACGTTCAGAAAGGAGCCAACCATCAAACCCATGAGGGCCCAGGCAACGGCGACGGCACCGGGAGGGAGTTCGCTGAATGTCATGGAGGAAGTTAGCGGCCGGTGGCCCAGCGAAGGGTCACAAAGTCAATGCTCGGGGGATCCCAGAGCGGGCCCGGTGGGACGAACAACTCCAACAAAACCCTCACGGGTCCTTCTCCTTCTAGGAGCCTGGGATGTTTCATGGCCCGCGCCCGATCCACTGGCCCCGTGGCGGGCAGATAGCTCACTTCGTAGCGCCCCGCCCCCAGTCGGCCCCCCACCAGGGGTTCAAGCCAGCGGTAGGAGATAACACGCGCAGGCAGGGGGGAGCTCACGGCGGCCAGATGGAGGGTCTGCTTCAGGGGATTGCTGTCGGGCACGTCAAACACCAGATCGGGAACCGTGGCGGTTGGATCCATGCGCAGGCCGCCGCCCTCACTGAGGAGCCACAACTGGCCGGGAGGTTGGTCGACGCGCCCTTCCACCCGAATCCAGCCCCCCGCGACGAGGAGCAGAGGCGTGTTCACCACCAGGTCACCATCAATTACCAGATCTCCGCCGGCGATCACCACGGTCCAAGGCCAGTCCTCGGCACGCGCTCGCTCCAGCCATTGGCTCAAGCTCTCTCCATCCACGTAGGGATGGCCAGGGATTGCCGGCCCTGGCAGGGGCTTATCCGTAGATGAGATCTGGCGTCCGAGGCGACCCGCCAGGTGTACCCGACCCTGGGCGCGCAGGACGCGCAGGCCTGAGCCGGCGCCGAGATCTACCTGCGCACCCTTACCCACCGAAAGGGTCGTGGCATGTAGGTCGGTGCGCTCCTCAAGCCCCCGCAGATCCAGTGCACCGAGGCTGCCATCACCAGCGGCCTTCGGATAGCGCACGGAGAGCACCCCCTCATCCCCCCAGTGGGCCAGGCCGTCAGTTCCGGGCACGGCCACGGACAGAAACTCCGTGCGGTCGAGAAACGAGAGTTGATAGCGAGCCTGGGATTCCAATCCACTTGATCCCGATGGGGACGCTCTCCGCACTCCGAAAGCGAGTGGCTGCCGGCCCAGAGCCGCAGGCCACACGGGGTTGCCCCCATAGTCCGTCAAGGTGACGCCCGAGCCTGTAAGCAGGTAACTACCGGGCTCCAGTCGTTCGGTAGGCATGAGCTCTATCACGGCACACGGATCGAGCGGTCCACGTGAGCCCTCAGGATGATTAGCTAAGAAGCGCGCCTTCACGCCGCAGGTTAGCCCAACTTCACCGGACGCCACACGCTCGATCCGAAACTCCACCTCGCGCAGCGAGGAAGGATCGAGGGGCTCGCTGCATTCCAAGACCAGTGCTTCGCCAGGGTAGAACGGCCGTGGAGTGGGAAAGGAAACGTGAGCGCCCGTGCCGGGCGATACATCGTCAAACACAAAGCCGCGCCGACCCGGGCCCACCTCAGCCGTCGAAAATGACCACTGCCAGCTACGATCCAGAGGCTCCCCCCCCATGGCTCTTAGACCGTCCAAGCGCGGAAAGCCGCCAAGGTCCACGCGGTAGCTCGTCCCGGGTAGGTAGCCCCCGTCGGTGAGAGCCGCTGCCAAAACGGGCCGCGGAATGAAACGCGCTTGACGGCCGAGCAGTTCCCAGCGCCCCTCGGCCTCGCGGCCTGCGGCGTCCACAATCCTCAAGCTGGTGGAAGCCACGGAGGAGGGGTCGATAGCCTGGGAGAATGTCAGAACGATCTCCTCATTCAGGTACACGCCCTCCCCGTCCACGGGCCGAACACTCTCTAGCCGCACAGGTTCCACAGCCATGGGAGCCGGGTCACAAGCGGAGCAAAAAATCGCACAAGCCCAGAGGGCCGGGGACCACGCAAAGAGTCCGCCTCTTGCGCGCTGAATCGGAGCGACGGGCATGGGCCCATTAGACCCACCAAAGAGACGTACTGCCAGAAAGCCCCGGAAGAGGAGCCCTCTTTCCGAGGGCCAAAGAGAGCGGGCGAGCCAACCATCCCTGGTCAGCTCGCCCGCGTGCGTTTTGTAGTGCTTGCGCCCTAGAACTCGTAGGACATCCGCAGATGGTCCAGACCGGGTCGGGCTGCCGTCACATCCAACTCGATCTCGAACTCGATCTCCATGCGGATGAAGTCCCACTGATCGCCATTCAGATCATTCGCGTCAAACGTCCAACCAAGAGTCGTACCCGGCAGGCCCGTGTTGGGGTCCACCTTGGCGACATCGAAGCGCACTTGAATCTCGCTGTCCGTGGGGAACGAGTCATGCACGCCGTTCGTGATCACCCGCAGGAAGTGCGGCACGAGGGAGACCATGATCGCTCCGCTTCCAACGAAGTTGCTCGGAACGGGCCCGCTGAGATCCACGGAGCAGCTCAGGCGATCCAGGACAGCGTCGTACGACGCACTGGTGATGACATAGAACTGGTAGGTCAAGGGATCAGCCTGATCCTCAAGCTTGACGCTGAAGCCTCGCAGGAGCTGGGTATTCTCCTTGTACATGTCGTCCACTGCGGCCATGGCCGAAGCATCTAGGACGAAGGTATACCCATCGCTATCGATATACGGCGGGTTCCCCAGGCTGAGGAGCTGATCCGGACCGATGATGGGCGGCAACTGCTGGACGGTCGATCCGTTGTGAACCACTTTGCCATCGACAATACTCGTGCCCTCGAAG
>JAPKBO010000314.1 GCA_028823395.1 Planctomycetota bacterium
GGATCAGCACTATTATTCTGAAAATCGGTAGAACAAAAAAGCAGCAGAACAAAAAAATCAGTAGAACCAAAAATAGGAGTTCATCCCATGGCCGATGTCCCGGTCTACGTAGTGGTCAATCTTCACGTCGAAGATACAGCGAGTTATCTGCAGTACGAAAAGGGGTTCTTCCCCATCCTCAAGAAGCACCAGGGAAAATTTATTACCTACGATGATGACATCGTGACCTTCGAGGGCGAGCTGCCCCGATCGGGCAGGATGGTGATCTTCACTTTCCCGTCGGAGCAGGCGGCCAAGGATTGGTACAACGATCCCGACTATCAGGCTTTGTCCGAGCATCGTCGAGCCGGGACAAGGCTCGAGTTTCTAACGATGGTTCACGGTTTGCCGCCGCGCTAAAGAAGTGCCTTTATTGTCCTGGTAAGGGCGGAATTGGCTCGAGGGACAATCATGGTCGACCCAAGCAACGACGATGCTATGCGTGCCAATAGCCTCCAAATCGAAACCGGTACCCCGGAGCTTCTTGCACGTCTGGAGGATGGGGTTGCGGTGCTCACCCTCAACCGGCCACAGGTGCGAAACGCGCTTTCCGATACACTGAGCCCAGCCCTGCGGCGGACCCTGGCCTCGATTAGCGGCGACGCGCGGGTCAGGGCGGTTCTTCTCACCGGGGCGGGCAAGGCATTTTGCGCCGGAGGGGACGTCAAGGGAATGGGGAGCGGGGCCAAGCGCCCGGATCCGCCACCGACGCGCGAAGAGGTGATCGCCGACCAGACCCAACGCCAGCAGGCGCTGACCGGGGCCCTCTACGCGTTGCCTCAGCCCACCCTGGCGGCTCTTCCCGGGCCGGCGGTGGGCGCGGGCTTTTCCATCGCCCTGGCCTGCGATCTGCGGATCGCGGCGCAGTCGGCCTTTGTTTCCACCGGGTTTGCCCGAGTGGGTTTGTCGGGGGATTACGGCGCCAGCTTTTTCTTGACCCAGCTTGTGGGGACCGCACGTGCGCGGGAGCTTTTCTTCAGCAGCGAGCGCGTGGACTCGGCGAGGTGTGAAGCGCTGGGAATTGTGAATCGCGTAGTGCCCGATGATCGATTGGGGGCCGAAGCCATGGATTGGGCTCGGCGTCTCGCGAGCGGACCCACGGCGACCTTTGCGTATATGAAGGCCAATCTCGACCGGGCCCTGCGAGAGGATCTGCCCGCTTGTCTCGCGGGAGAAGCAGAGGGAACCGTGGCCACCGCCCAGACCAAAGACCACAAGGAAGCGGTGCGCGCCTTTGTGGAAAAACGCGAACCTCGGTTCAAGGGGATCTAGGCGAACCGCGCTCAGGGTTTTGGCGCCGGGCACGGTTCATGGCGAGCATCGACCCGGAAAAAATCAGGAGCAGTAGAGCAAGCCCCCATGGAGTGAGCATGGGGACGGGGTTTCCTCCGGCACAGGGGCCGCAATCGTTTTGACACGTGCTGCACGTCTCGGCGCCGTTGCACGAGAAATCGCCGCAGACCGGGGCTGCACAGGTGCCGCAATCCCCAGAACACGTGGAACACGTCTCGCTGCCGTTGCAGGAGAGGTCGCCGCATACTGGGGCCGAACAGGTTCCGCAGTCGCCCGGGCAAATCGAACAGGTTTCAATGCCGCTACACACGAGATCGCCGCATATGGACCCGCATATTCCGCAGTCGCCTGGACAGGTCGTGCAGGTTTCGGTTCCGTTGCAGGAGAGATCTCCGCAGAACGCCCCCCCGCCCGTGCAGGGACCGCAATCAAGCGAGCATGTGCTGCAGGTCTCGCCCCCGTTGCAGGTGAAATCGCCGCAAACCGGTGCGCAAGTTCCGCAATCACCTGGGCATGTCGAACAGGTCTCGGTGCCGTTGCAGGTAAAATCGCCGCATACCGACGCTCCCGTGAAGGATCCAGCTGTGTGGGTTGTCCACAGGGGGACTCCGGCTCCGTTGTAGATCACCATGTTTCCATCGGGTTGAATCCATAGCTGCGCCCCGCTGGTGCCCGAGGTGCCCGAGGCCCACTTGGGCTGGGCGGTTCCGTCGTAGACGACGAGATTCCCGTCCGCCTGGAAATCCGCGTAGCAGCCTGTGCCGGACAAGGAAGTGTCCGAATGCCATAGGGCATCACCCGGCAATGCATTCGTTACGTGGTAGAGCACCAGGTTGCAATCGGATTGCATCTCCAGGCGTCGGCTCTCGTTCTGGACAAATTGCCCAGCGGACAAGAGAAACTGCCCGGCCTGTAAAATAGACTGACTCGGAATATTCGTATTGCTGTTCCAGAGAGGCAGGCTGGCTCCGTTGTACACCACGAGATTGCCATCGCTCTGGAGCCGCAGCTGGCCTCCGCTGGTTCCGGAAGTTCCCGAAGCCCACTGGGGTTGCGCGAGCTCGTTGTAGACGACGAAGTTTCCGTCGGCCTGAAAGTCTGCGTAGCACGTGGTTCCGGACCCCGCGGTGTCACTGTGCCAAAGGGGGCTGCCCACCACGGCGTTCGCGACGCTGAATAGAACCAGGTTGCAGTC
>JAPKBO010000315.1 GCA_028823395.1 Planctomycetota bacterium
GCTCCCAAGGACCCGCTAGCGCCCCACGTCCCTGAAGTGCTCGGTGCCTTCTTCAAGCACCTTGCAGAGGAACACGTGGTCGCGCACTCATTCGAGATCGCTCAGGGGCTTGCGACCACGACGGAGGAATTTCTGGAAACCGTGCGCACGGGCCAGAATCTTCACCATCATCACACCCGCCAGGAGCCCATGGTCCACCATGCCGAAAAACTGGGGCGCAATGATCCGTGCTCGTGCGGCAGCGGGAAGAAATTCAAGAAGTGCCACGGGAAGTAGCACGCCCGGAGTGATCTCTCAGCGAGCTGTCGCTGGTCTCTGGATGATTGACAGGCTCAGATCATCGATTACGACTTTGTCATCCCCAAAGATCTGCACGATAATCGCTTTGCCATGCTCGGCATCGGTCGCTGTGTAAGCGCAGTGCAGCGCATGCCACTCTTCGGGCATGCCGGGTTCGGTCCGCAGTGTCCGAGCCAGGGCTCCTGCTCCTGAAGAAACCAAGCCCATGGTATCGCCTTCCTTATACAAGAAGGCACCGACCGAGTTCTTGCCCGTCGCACCCCCCAGGCGCCGGTAGTGCACACTGAACAGATAGCGTTGACCTGCTTTGTAGCGCACGGGCAGAGTCTTCCAGGTATAGCCACCGCTACTAGACCCACCGGGTATAGATGCCGCTACAAGCGCGTAGTCACCGGAGCGGTTAGCAATCCAGCCATCGTCACCGACCCAAGCACTCACTGATGTCCCCGAGGTTTCGCTCGACCATCCGTCAACACCATTGACGTAGGCCCAGTCGGAAGTGGTCACCGATTCCCAGCCTTCCGACCAGATTCGCAGCACACCAGGTTGCGGACTAGGTACGGCAATCACACCGATCTCGGCTGGCGTCAGCACGCGGTTGTAGATACGTACGTCGTCAAGCATCCCGTCAAATTCCGCCTCAGAGTCCTGATGCGCGGGGGTGTCGCTTCCGAGGTAAAGCATGCCGCGGCCGCCGCCAGTGGGTAATTGGTCAAAGAAGACCGCGTCACCCAATTGGATGCCGTCCACATAGAAGCGCACTTGGCCCAGGATCGCGTCCCGAGTGACTGCATAGTGATGGGCTTCCGCCTTGGCGACCGGTGCAGGCACAGTCGAGGTGACCGTCACGTTGATCCCATCCCCATACTCCCAGTACGCAAGCAAGTACCGATCGGCCTGCAAGCTCAGCCAGTAGGAGTAGTTAGTCTCCTCGTCCTCGGCGTAGTAGTCACTGGTTGCGTAGCACAGGAAAGGATTGTCCCAACTGCCAGCACCCAATGAATCGTATCTCGCGAATAGTCCGAGCGTCAGGTCTCCGTTGATGGACAGCACGTAATCATCGATCGCACCGGCCTCGACATGGTCTATGTCGCCGTCGAGTTCCAGGCCGAAGAGGCCGGAGAGGCCCGGAGCCACCTCGGCCTGACGCCTCCACGCACCATCGATCCCATGCCCTAGGGGAGGCGGAGCAACGTCATCCGTAGAACCGGATTCGAAATCGTAAGCAGCAACCAGCCCCATCGGCTCAGGAGTGCTGTCCCTCATCACGAAGGAATCTAGGACGTCGTCGTACTGCCCGTCCTCGTCCGAGTCGCCATAAAAGGATGCCGTGACGCGCAATCCATCCACCTCGACCAGAAGAAAGCCGGGCACCTGCTGGTAGGGGCGAATGGGTTCGAATCCTTGCCAGCCTCCGCCCGTGCCAACCAACACCTCATAGGGTCCCGGAGGCGATGCCAGGCCGCCGCCGCCGATCCGGTCTGGCTGGTAGCGATGCCAGTGCCCGCTGAAATAGCCCGATGCATCGTTACTAAGAAGGGACTGCCAGAATGCCCCACCCGACCCGCCCGTGGATTCCGCTGAGCTGAACTGAATGGGCCGATGTGAGAACACGAAAACGTGGTCCATCCCGGCAGCTGAGGCCAATGCGCCATCCAGCCACTTCTGGTCAGGTGCCGTGCCACCCGTATGGAGATCGGTAGTGACACTGATGACGCGCGTGCCGCCCACGTCGAACCAGTAACTCATTCCCTTCTCTCCGGATGGGCTGTTGCTAGTCGGAAGCCAGGGAAACGTCTGAGTCCAGCGCGTGTAGGTTTGAGCGCCGCCGTACATGTCGTGGTTGCCGGGAACCATGTAGCGCGTCGCAGTCAGAGGGCCGGTCGCCACCTTCCACTGTTCCCACTGAATGACGGTAGTGTCGATGCTGCTGCTGCCACTGACCAGATCGCCACAGAAGAGCGCGAAATCCGGGTTGAGCGCATTCATGTCGTACGCCATCGCCGGCCAGAGGTTGTCATTGATCCCTCCGCCTGTAGTGCCGTCGTCCTGAGTGTCCCCAACAACGACGAAACTAAAGCGGGCTGAACCCTCCCCCAAATCCTGGGCCAAAGCGGGCACCACAGAGGAGCCGAGCAGAAGCAAAAAAAGCAACGCGAGAACGTGAACGAGAGCGGCAGTCGAAAGGCGACAACGGATTAGGAGTCGCACCATGCT
>JAPKBO010000106.1 GCA_028823395.1 Planctomycetota bacterium
TCCTCAACCACCGATGTGCTTGGCATCGGCAGCCCTATTCCTGCTCGCTGCATGTGGTGGCGGCGCTGGCTCAGGTTCTGGGGGCAGCGGCCCCGGCACGGGCCCTGGGGACGACTCCAACGCGCCCCACTCCCTGGTGTATGAAGCACCCATCACGGCCTACATCGCCCACGTCCAAGGTCAACCCAACACCCCAACTTGGGTCAACATCATCGACACATTCAGTGTGAGCCCCACGCTTCCAGCAGGCTTGGAAATCGACCCTATCACCGGGGTGATCAGCGGCACGCCACTGCTCCAAACGGAAGTGGAGCTCTACACCGTCACGGGCACGAGCGAGCATGGCTCCACCGATGCGGAACTCGAGATTCGCGTAACAGGCTCTCCAGTCATGGCCCTCGGGACCTACGGGGACGGTACTCTTATGGTGCACCGCATTGACCCCTTCAGCGGCGCGCTCAGCCCCCTGGGCCTTGAGTACGCGCCCAGCGACGCCGGTGCCCTCGGCGACGTGGTCGTGCACCCTGCCGGACACCTAGCCTGGACTGCAAACAACGGTGAGCTGGGCAACACGCAGGACATCTCGATCTTCAGCATTGCCCCGCGCACGGGCTTACCGCAATACACCTCCTCGCGTTCTTTCTTGGAGGGCGCCCACACCATGGGCCTCAGCCCGGATGGAACCCTGGCCTTCATAGCATCCAAAGCCAACCACCGTATCCAGACCCACTCGGTGAACCAGATCACCGGGGAACTCACCCCTGTTGGGACCGCCGCTACCACCGGCACTAGCCCGGACCGAGTGATCGTCGATCCTCGGGGTCGCTTCATCTGGTGCCAAAACTACCACTCCCGCAACCTCAACCTGTTCCTAATCGACCAGGTAACCGGAGAGTTATCAGCCGCTGGCGACCTGTCTTTCTTCACTCGGCGTCCAACGGACATGGTGCTGGATGACACGGGCGATCACCTCTATGTGAGCTTCGAAGAAACTTCCGAGATCCAACTCTTTCGTATCGACGATAATGGGGCCATGGGCTTTGATGTGGTTTGGGGCACGCGCACAACCACTGGGGGCTTGCCCAATTCCTTAGCCATCGGACCGGCCGGAACTTTCCTGTTAGTTACCTGCGCCGGCAACGACGATCTGCGGGTCTACGCGGTGGATCGGGACAGCGGTGAATTGGCACTCGCTTCGATCCAAGAGCTGGACTTTGAACCCCACGCCGTGACCATGGACCAGTCGGGATCCTACGCCTACATTGCATACTCCGGCGAACACGAAATCAGCAGCCTACGCCTCGACCCCAGCAACGGGTCTCTCACTCGGGTCAACGAGATCCGCACGCGCCCAGGGATCAATTGCCTGACGATTTTGAATGCCAGCACCCCCTTGGCTGCAGTGGCCTTGAACCTGTACTCGGTCAATGAACAATCAGAGGACCTGTCGGCATTTGATGTGGATCCCATAAGTGGCGCGCTCACAAGCAGCGGTCCAGACCAAGCCCTCGGCCTACGGCCCGATCACTTGGTGCTCGACCCCAGAGGCGCGGCGGCCTGGATTGCCAACGAAGCAAACCAGACCTTGAGCACAGTGCTGCTGGACGACAACGGTATGGTCTCGAACATGCCCGGAACACCCGTGGACCTACCCGGAACACCCCAGGGCTTGGCAGTAGACCCTTCTGGGCACTACATCTTCGTCACCCTTGACGTACCTGGCCGCGTGCTGGTATTCGCGGTCGGCGACGCTCCCAATGACCTAACCCTATCCCAAACCGTCAGCTTGACCAACGAACCCAAGGAGATCACCTGCGATTCAACCGGACGGTTTGTGCATGTGAGTGGTGCGGCGACCATTGCTACCTTGCTCTTTGAACAGGGACAGTTGTCCAATGAGGCAGCCTTCGCACCAGCCCCGGGAGACCCCGGTGGCCTGCGCTTCGCTGCCTCTGGCCGCCACGCCTACGCTTGCCTCACGGGCAGCCACCTGGTGGTGCCCTACTCCATCCAACAGACCAGTGGACAATTGACTCCCATGGCAGGAGCATCACTCACAGTTTCGGGCACTCCCATCGCTTTTGAACCGGGCATGCCGCGGATCCAGGATTCAGCCCCGGACGCTGGCGCAGTGGTGGGCCTCGAGCCAGGTCTCGGCGCCGCGTATGTGATCCTGGCACACGACCCCACGAGCAACCCCAGCCTGCTGACTTTGACGATTGACGAGGACACTCAAGAGATGACCCTGGTGGAAGAAATTCCCCTTCTGTATGAGCCCCTAGATCTGCGCGTGAACCCCCTCGGGACCAAGCTCTACGTGCTCGATGGGGATGCGGACCGCATTGTGGTCCATTCCATCGCCCCGGAGCCCACGCTACTCAGCGTGGACGGCTTTGTGCCCACGGGAGTGGCGCCCAAGGCCTTAGTGATCCGCAAGGGATTGGAGTAGGGCTCCCGCGGCGGTGGGGTTGGCGTAGACTGGGCGTCTATGTCCCTAACCCTACTCACCGCTGCCCTAGCCCTTGTGCCCCAAGTGGATCGAATCACCGGCCTACCCTTTGCTACCCGTTCTCAAGTCCTAAGCCAGCACGGAATGGCTGCGACCAGCCATCCCTTGGCCACCGGGGCGGCGCTCGACATTCTCAAGGCAGGGGGCACAGCAATGGACGCAGCGATTGCGGCCAATGCGGTGCTCTGTTTTGCAGAACCTACGGGCTGCGGCGTGGGCGGAGACCTCTTCGCCATTGTCTACGAAGCTAAGACAGGTGAGGTGCACGGATACAACGGCAGCGGGCGCTCGCCCATGAGCTTGAGCCTTGACGAGCTCCTTTCCCGCGGCCTGACTAAGATTCCAAGTCACGGGGCCCTGCCGGTCAGTGTGCCCGGCTGCGTGGAGGCTTGGGAACAACTGCACGGGCGCTTCGGCGCTTTGTCCCTCAAACAGGTTCTGCAGCCCGCGATAGGCTTGGCCACCGAGGGCGCGCCGGTGCCCCAGACAATCGCTTACTACTGGGGCCTTAGTGCCCCGCGGTTGAAAAAGTACGCGCACTTCGAAGAGACGTTCATGCCCGGGGGGAAGGCACCTCGCGAGGGCGATGTGTTTGCCAATCCGCGTTTAGCCAAGACCCTTGCTGCCATCGCAGAGGGCGGCGCCAAGGCTTTTTACACGGGCACCATCGCCGAGACCATCGCCAAGGAAGTGCAAGACCAGGGTGGCTTCTTGACCACGGAAGACCTGGCGCAGCATAAGGGGGAATGGACTCCGCCGGTATCCACCACCTACCGTGGCTATGAGGTGTTCGAACTGCCCCCCAACGGCCAAGGCATCGCTGCCCTACAAATGTTGAATATCCTCGAACCCCACGACTTGAAAGCCATGGGGTTTGGCAGCACGGAACATCTGCACCTGTTCATCGAAGCCAAGAAGCTGGCCTTTGAGGACCGGGCGCGATTCTACGCGGACCCGTCCATGGCGCAAGTCCCCGTGGAACGGCTGATCTCGAAGGAATACGCCGAAACCAGGCGCGCCCTGATCGATCCTAAAAAGGCATCCAAATCCTTCCCCGCTGGCAACCCCGCCCTCGAGGAAGGGGACACGATTTATCTCTGTGTCGCCGATGCTCAGGGCAACATGGTCAGCCTGATCCAAAGTAACTACCGAGGCATGGGCTCGGGGATCACCCCGGACGGCCTCGGATTCATTCTGCAAGACAGGGGCGAACTCTTCGACCTCACTCCTGGCAGGGCCAACACCTATGCTCCTGGCAAACGCCCCTTCCACACGATCATCCCAGCCTTCGTCAAGAAGGGAGACCAGCCGTTCCTCGCCTTTGGCGTGATGGGCGGAGCAACCCAACCCCAGGCCCATGCTTGGGTGCTGTGCAACATCATCGACTTTGGCATGAACCTTCAAGAAGCGGGGGATGCCTCGCGGGTGATCCACTTGGACTCCTCCCAGCCAACCGGCGAGAGGATGACCGATGGTGGCCGCGTGACCCTCGAAGGCGGTTTTGCTCCGGAGGTACTTGAAGCTCTGCGTGCCATGGGCCATCGTATTGGGGATAGCCCCGGTGTGTTTGGGGGGTACCAAGCAGTGGGTCGCCACCCAAACAGTGGCTGCTGGGTTGGAGCCAGCGAAAGCCGCAAGGACGGGATGGCCGCGGGCTACTAGGAATTGCTCGCTGGGGTCGGCCTTGCGTGCACCATTCTGACGCCCTCGGCATGGAAGCAGCAACCCTAGAGGAACCCACGGTGGAGGTAGGAAAAGCATTCCTGCACCGGACTGGGACAACCCGGAACTTGTCCTAGGATAGGGATGTAGCGTTCCCTGCACGGCTTGGGGACCGCACCCTTTTCCGTCGTGCCTCATCATGAACCGGATACTCACAATCAGCGTCCTAATTGGCGTTTGCGCCTGCTCGGGCTCCTCCAACAGCAACTCCACAGGTATCACCGCGCCGAGCGCCTTGACCTATTTGGACGCGACCCTTTCTCTCATGATCGGCGTGCCAATCGCACCCTTGACCCCTGAAGTCGAAGGCAATGTGGCAAGTTGGAGCATTCAACCCCAATTGCCCAGTGGGCTAACCCTCAGCCAGGCAGATGGCACGATCTCTGGCACTCCCTTTGCTGCAACCGAGTTTGAGGACTACACAATCACGGCGTCTAATGGAGGTGGCTCCATTTCGGTGGCCCTACCCCTGGGCGTCGCCCCGCCCCTGAGGCACCTGATCGCTGGTGGCCACTCCATGGCTTCGGTGGAGATGTTCCGCGTAGATGCCCGCTCGGGAACGGCATCCCACGACGGTTGGTTTGATACAGAATCAAGCCTGAAAGACTTGATCAGCCACCCCTCCCTGAGCGTCGCATATGCGGTCGTCGGCAGCACCCCACCGAAACTCTACGTCTACCATGTACGCGCCGATTTGATCGCCCCAGAGCGCGTCCAATCACTGAATGTGGGAGTCAGCGAATCCTATGGGCTTGCGGTGGACACCAGCGGACGTTCCTTGGTGATCACGGCAGAAGATTCGGACGAACTTTGGATCTACCCCCTGGCGTCTGATGGCCGAGTCCTGGTGAACCCCACGCTAATCAATACTGAGAATGCTCCACGCCTGCCGGTCTTTGCACACGACGCCCAACACCTAGTACTGGCAACTGGCACAGATGCAAGCGAGTATGCTCTCAGCACCTACAACCTAGATACGGCGGGCATCCCCGTGGGCAGCTCTCAGGTCACGGGCCTCAATGGATTTGAGCCCACAGCCCTGGCCTCCCTGGAGGAGCGCCTATTCCTGGGCATCAGTGGGTTTGGAGCCAACAAACTCTTGCCCATGGACCTAGTGAATGGCTCTCTCGTGGCTGATGGTCCCGGGGCAAAGGACGTGGGCACAGGCCGCCTCACCGCCATCGCGGTCCAGCCGACCGGGCGTTCACTGGTGATCTTACTGGGAGGCGCCGAGCCAGCGGTCCAACGGTTTATCCTCCTCAAGGACAGCCACGACCTTGGAGCTTCCGGTGCACCATTCTCCCTGGGAGCCACACCCGCCGCATTGACCTACGACTCCACAGGACGCTTCCTGTTCATTTCGACCATCGGCATCGACGGATTGCTAGCCTTCGAAACTGACCCCAATAGTGGGGCGCTTTTCAGCCGAGGCGCCTTCCGAACCCGCAGCGGCGCGGATCACTTGGCGGTTGTAGTGGGCCCCGAGCCGGTGGTGGCCACCGTGCGCGGAGTCTTCGTCTCGGACAAGGGCCCCCAGTTGAGCAATGGCAACCCTGGCATCTCCGACGGGATGATCCACCAGTTTGAAATGGACCCCACCACTGGACAGCTACAGACGTCTGCCTTGGCAATCCCGGTGGGCAATGATCCAGGCGAAACCCTGGTTCATCCCCGGGGCTCTCTGCTGTTCACCCTCGACATCCCCGCTGCCTCACTATATTCCCTGGGCGTGGACGGAAACGGCCTGATCGACACGTCCCAATCATCGGCGCTCAGCACCCCTATCGACCCACGCACCATGGCCCTCAACCCCTTGGGGACCGTGCTCTATCTCGCTACGGGAGGAGCCCAGGCTTCGCCCTCAGTGTATGCCTATGGGATCAATCAAGAGACCGGCCTCTTGTCCTTGCTCGGGTCAAAGGAACTCTCCTTGACGGCCTCGACCCTGCTTCCCGACCCCACCGGTCGCTGGCTTGTGGCTGCAGATATCAGCAGCGGCTTGCTGGCCACCATCCCCCTCCTTGACAACGGGATCCCGAACGTTGCTGGAGCGATTTCCACATTGACGGTCATCGGCGGTCCTTCTGCCATGATGTTCGCACCCAATGGCCAAGATATCTTTGTCGCCTTCAGGGACACGCATGTGATTCGAGGCTATCGACTGGCTTCCCCCAGCGGCACCCTCTCGATCAATTCCGGAAGCGATGGGGTCGGATTTGAAATTGGAACTGGCCCTCTCAGCAAACCCTTCGACATCGTGCATCACCCCTTCGAGACTTGGCTCTTCGCCACCTTGGAAGGTACAGGCGATGTGATTCAATCCGATTACTCCAAGGCCACCAGCAGTGCGACCATGGCTGGCATCTCTCTTGGCGACCTGGAAATCTCCCCCCTGGGCCGGTTCATCTTCACGGTGGATATGGATGACCGCAGCATCTCCGGGTTGCGCATTGGAACGGACGGGATACCCGTACTGCAGACTTCCGCGCCCCACGTGCTGGACAACCCAGTTGTGGTCCGCGCTAGCGTCTCCTGGGAGTGACCCCTCACTCAGCTCCAATAACAGAGCCGCCCCTCGCATTTAGCGAGGGGCGGCTCTATTCATTACCTAAGAAGGTCCGCCAATCAGTCTTGGGACTTCTTCATGCCCGCCAGGAGTTCCTTGATCTTGGGCCCCATGGAGCTGGACGAATGTCCCGTGGCAACGATCACGCCCTTGGCATCGATCAGGAAATAGCTGGGGTAGCCACTGACCTGGTAGAGGTCAGCGATCGGGCTGTCCTCGCCCTGGTAAGCGCTAATCCAAGAAACACCGTGTTTCTTAAGACCCTTTCTATAGGTCTCGGGGTCGTCACCGGTGTTGACGCCGATCAGTGCAAAGGGGCTGTCTTGATGGAGCTTCACGAGCTCCTGTAGGTGCGGCATGGCCGACCTGCAGGGGCCTCACCAGAAGCCGTAGAAGTCAATCAAGACGACTTTGCCACGGTAGTCCGATAGTTTGAACTCGTGTCCATCAATGGTGCGGCCCAGGAATTCGGGGGCTTCCTTGCCCGCTTCCAGGTCTTCTGGCCGGGTGCGCTCGGCGAGCATCCTGATTCCGAAATCTGTGTCTCTGTAGTTATCGAGCAGCTCGGCAATCAAGGCTTCCGACTCTTCCTCGGCCTGCTTGCCTTCCACCTTTCTCAACATGCCCACCAGCTCGTACTTGCATTGGGCCTGAATCACGTGGTCCTTGTTGTCCTTGGCCACGCTGCGCAGGGTAGTCACCACCCAATCCTCACCGAGGTGCTTACGATCCCGGATGAAGGAGGCTACCGCGTCTCCAAACCAGGCCTCTTTGGAGTAAGTCTTGAGCAGCGACTTGGCCAGGCGCACCTTTTCGGGGGCGACCTCCGAGAGGCGTAGCCCCTTGTTGCGCAGCGACTTGGACATCCACACCAGGGCGCGGCCGTCACCGTCATCCGCCAGGCTTTGGAAGCGATCCCAGAACAAACGCACGGGGTGCTTTTCGCGCAGCGCACGTTTGGCCTTGATGCCCTTGGCCTTGCGGAGCTCCGCTCGCCAGCCGTCATAGGCCTCTTGAAAGTCGGTATCCAAATCGCTGAAAGCATCAACGAGGATGGATTCCATCAGGACCTGGCTTGGGGTCACCTGATCTGCTTGGTGCGCAGCGCCTCCGAAAAGAGGCGCAAGAATAAGGGCGGTCGTAATCATGATGTTGCTTGGTGAGGGCGGCGGAGATCGCTGCCCGGTAATGATTCTAGCTCGAAGTAAGTCCAGAATAGGGTTAGATTTGCGTCAACTCGTTCGAGAGCTAGACCCAGATACTATTCGGGGCTTGCCTGGGGCACAGGACGCTCCCAGGAGGCTGTGCGCTCATGGATGACTTGCACCAGTTCGTCCAGAGCCACCTTTTCCTGCTCCATGGAATCCCGATGGCGCAGGGTGACCGTGCCATCGGAAAGGGTGTCCCCATCGATGGTCACACAATAGGGCGTGCCGATCTCGTCTTGGCGACGGTAGCGGCGCCCGATAGCACCCTTCTCGTCATAGAAACAGGCCAGATGGGACTTCCGCAGGAGGGCCTCCACCTCGGCCGCCTTTTCAGGCATGCCGTCCTTCTTAACAAGAGGGAAGACGCCCACCGTGATCGGTGCCAGCTGGGGAGAGAAATGCAACACGGTGCGCACATCCTTGCCCACCTGCTGCTCTTCGTAGGCGTCAATCAGGAAGGTCAACGCCATGCGGTTCACACCGCCCGCGGGCTCGATCACAAAGGGGGTGTAACGCTCTTTTGCTTGGGGATCAAAGTAGACCAAGTCAGTCCCGCTGGCTTCGCTGTGACGCTTGAGGTCAAAGTCCGTGCGGCAAGCGACGCCCTCAAGCTCACCCCAACCAAATGGGTAGAGATACTCGATGTCCGCCGTTGCCGTGGAGTAGTGAGCCAACTCGTCTGTCTCGTGCTCGCGCATGCGCAGCTTATCCGGATCTAGACCAAGATTCAGATACCAGTCATAACGGGCCTTGCGCCAGTAGTCATACCACTGCTGCTCTTCTTCGGGTGGCACGAAGAATTCCATCTCCGCCTGTTCGAACTCGCGGGTCCGGAAAACGAAGTTACCCGGTGTGATCTCGTTGCGGAAACTCTTGCCTATCTGGGCGATGCCAAAGGGCGGCTTAAGGCGGCCCGCTTCCATCACGTTCTTGAAGTTCAGGAAAATTCCCTGGGCGGTCTCGGGGCGCAAGTACGCCACCGAAGCGGTTTCCTCCACCGCGCCAAGGTGGGTCTTGAACATCAGGTTGAAAGCCCTGGGTTCTGTCAATTCACCCTGACACTCGGTCGGCTTCTTGCTGGGTTTCTTGGGGCAGCGCGCATCGTCGAGCTTGTCCGCCCGAAAGCGCGCCTTGCACAGCTTGCAATCCACCATCGGATCGCTGAAGCCCCCCACATGCCCGCTGGTTTCCCAGACTGTTGGGTTTTGAATGATCGCCGAGTCAAGCCCCACCACATTGGCGCGTTCCACCACCACATCATCCCACCAAGCGTCCTTGATGCGCCGCAGTAGTTCGACCCCTAGGGGGCCGTAGTCGTAGGTGTTCCCGATGCCTCCGTAGATTTCGGAGGCCTGGAAGATAAATCCTCTGCGCTTGCAGAGGGACACGATGGCGTCCATAACGCCGGTTGCTTGCTTAGCCATAGGGGTTTTTGGGAGCGCGGGGGATAGCTCCGGGAGCAAAGTCTAGCAGGCCACTCGCCTCTCTTCAGGGGTCTCGTGAGAGAATCAGGGCCTCAGGAGGGAGATGACTGCTCCGATGCCCGGCGCAAAGGGCTGGGGAGCCTTTGGATGTTGCGAGCCAGCTATTCCTAGTCGATGACATCAGCGTCTCGGGGGGAACGCCAGCTGAGTCATTGGACCGCAGGCCGAGGCAAGATCAGGCCGACCGAACACATGGACCGGGAAGGCCTGCTCAAGTGCCAACGTTCCGGGCCCGGCTTCCGTTAGAATAGTCCCCATGATCGCCCCCAGCGAACCACGACGCCCCCACGGCTGGCAAGCACCCCGCGCCTCCCAAGGCCGTCGGGAGTACTCTGCCGACCTCGACAAACTCGAAGAGCGCGTCCTCGCCGGGACGCGCATATCCGCGGAAGAAGCCCTGTTCTTGCACGAGCATGCGGACCTCTTGACCCTCGGTCGCATGGCCGACAGCGTGCGCCGCCGCCTGCACCCGGACAACCGTGTGACCTACATTGTCGATCGGAACATCAATCCGACCAACGTCTGTCTGACCGATTGTGGCTTCTGCGCCTTCTATCGCCCGCCGGGGCACCCGGAGGCCTATGTGCTTTCGCGGGATGAGATCTACCGCAAGGTTCAGGAAACCGTGGACCTGGGCGGGCAGCAACTCCTGATGCAAGGCGGACACCACCCGCACCTCTTGAGCGATTGGTGGTGCGAGTTGATCAGCGACATCTGCGAGCGCTTCGATATCAATTGCCACGCCCTCTCGGCCCCGGAAATCGACCACTTCAGCGTGATGGAAAAACGTCCCCTAAAGGATGTCATCAGTGACTTGAAGGAAGCGGGCCTCGGCAGCGTGCCAGGTGCCGGTGCCGAGATCCTAGTGGAGCGCGTGCGTAAGCTCATCGCCCCCAAAAAGACCACCACCGATCGCTGGCTCGAGGTCCACCAACGGGTGCATGAAGCGGGCCTACGCTCTTCTGCCACTATGATGTATGGCAACTTGGAAACCCCCGCAGACCGGGTCGAGCACTTGATCCGCCTCCGGGATCTGCAGGACACCACCGGCGGTTTCACCGCGTTTGCCTCCTGGAACACCCAACCCGACGGGGTCCCCGAGGAGCATCTCTACCCAGAGAAGACCACCCCCGCGGTCTACCTGCGGGTGCAAGCCATCTCGCGCATCGTGCTCGATAACATAGTGAACCTCCAAACCAGCTATGTCACCCAAGGCACCAAGCTGGCCCAGGTCAGTCTGCACTATGGAGCCAACGACTTTGGCGGAACCATGATCGAGGAAAACGTCGTCTCCGCTGCCGGATGCTTCAATCTCGAATCGATCCCGGGCCTCGAAGCGCAGATCTCTGGGGCTGGCTTCAACCCTCGCCAACGCAATTCTTGGTACGGCCTAATCAACCCCGCCAAAGACGAACCCACTGGCCCCACCTGCCGCGAAGAGGCAGCCACCCACCGCGCCGCCCCCGCAGGCTGGATCAGCCCAAGCCCCAGCAACTCACTCTGATGCGCCCCCTCAGCGAACCCAAAGACACCGCCCGCCTCCAACAACGGGCAGTAGAAGCCGGCCTAGGCTCGATCTCTGAGAAGGTCCTCGCCGGCCAACGTCTCTCCAGTGACGATGCCCTCGCCCTCTATGCGACGCCGGACTATCTCCTGGTGGGCATGCTCGCGAACCATGTGCGTGAGCGCATGCACGGGGACCTGACCTACTTCAACGTCAATCAGCACATCAACTACACGAACGTGTGCAACAAGCTCTGCCGCTTCTGCGCGTTCCAGCGCCTTCCCAAGCAAGAGGGCGCCTACGTCTTCACCCCCGAGCAGGTGGCCCAAAAAATCACCGAGCAACTAGACGAGCCGGTGACCGAGGTACACATGGTCGCGGGTATCTACCCCAAACTACCCTACGAGTACTACCTCGATATTCTGCGTGCGGTGAAGAGCGCGCGACCTGAGATCCACATCAAGGCCTTCACCATGATCGAGCTGATGCAGATCGCTCGAAGGGCCAAGAAACCCCTGGAAGAGGTACTGCCGGAATTGATCGAGGCGGGACTCGATTCCTGTCCAGGCGGAGGAGCAGAGATCTTTGCTGATCGGGTTCAAAAGGAAGGCTACCACCTCAAAAACACCGGCCAGCAATGGCTAGACACCGCTCGCACGGTTCATGCCGCGGGCCTGCGAAGCAACTGCACCATGCTGCATGGGCACATCGAAACCCAGGCGGAACGGGTGGACCACCTTGTGCGCCTACGTGAACTGCAGGACGAAACCGGCGGATTGCAGTGCTACATCCCCCTCTCCTTCCACCCGGCCAACACCGAGTGGAGCCACCTGCCCGGCCCCACCGCCCTGGACGAGTTGCGCGAAATCGCCATCGGCCGCCTGATGCTGGACAACGTCCCGCACATCAAGGCCTATTGGATCATGCTCTCGATTCCAGTGGCCCAGCTGGCGCTTTCATTCGGCGCCGACGATGTGGACGGCACTGTGGTGGAAGAAAAAATCTACCACGAGGCGGGCGCAACGACGCCTCAAGGAGTTGCGCGCCAAGAGATCGAGAACTGGATCACCGAGGCTGGACGGATCCCCGTGGAGCGCGACACGCTCTACTCCGTGATCTGGAGCGGGAACGAGGAATTGGCCCCCGTGGGCTCCGCCGCCCCCGTCCTAGGCTAGATCCTCAGCGCGGTAGCTTGTCGGCGAACTTGGCCGGGTCCGCGTCGAACTGGACCTTGCACTTGCCACAGCAAAAGGCCACTAGCTGGCCTTCATGTTCACTCGTCAC
>JAPKBO010000316.1 GCA_028823395.1 Planctomycetota bacterium
GTTCCGGCTCGGGTTCCGGCTCGGGTTCCGGCTCGGGTTCCGGCTCGGGTTCCGGTTCGGGTTCCGGTTCGGGCTCGGGCTGAACAGGCTCGAGGTCATCGAGAGCTTCCAGCTCGTCCAGGGGCTGGAGGTCGTCGAAGTCGGGAGATTCTTTTGAGTCGGAAGCCATGCTTGATTGCTAGCGATATCGGAGGAGAAGAATGTATGTAGCGTTTTACCACGCCCAGGGGGTCTCGACTACCAAAGCTGACCTCGCCGTAGGCCCAATGTCGTCCCCAGTGCCCTGTAGATGGACCTAGAGGTTCCTCAGCCGGTCCTCCCGGTCCTTAGCCTCAAGAGCTTCGATCACCTGCTCAAGGCGGCCCTCGATCACCTGCTCGAGACTGAAGTTCTTGCGCTCGGTGTCATCCAGACGATGGTCCGTAAGGCGATTCTGGGGGAAGTTGTACGTACGTATCCTGGCGCTGCGATCACCAGAGCCGATCTGATCCTTGCGTTCGGCCGAACGCTCCTCATCGATCTGGTTCTTCTTCAATTCGAATAGCCGAGCGCGCAGGATGCGCATGGCCTTGGCCTTGTTCTTGTGTTGGGACTTCTCGTCCTGACAGACCACAACGACATCCGTGGGCAGATGGGTGATGCGCACGGCTGAGCTCGTCTTGTTGACAGACTGACCACCCGGCCCCGAAGAGCGCATGGTGTCGATGCGCAGCTCCTCGTCCTTGATGTCTATCTCCACCTCTTCAGCTTCGGGCAGAACGGCGCAGGTGGCGGCGGAGGTATGGATTCGACCTTGGGTTTCGGTACTCGGCACCCGCTGTACTCGGTGGCCACCGGACTCGAATCGCAAGAGCCTCCAGGCCCCTGTCCCTTGCACTCCGAAGACGATCTCCTTGAACCCACCCACCTCGGTACGGGCCTCGGAGATCAGGTCCACCTTCAGTCGGTGGTTCTCGAAGAACTTGGAATACATCCGGAACAAATCGCCTGCAAACAGGGTGGCCTCGTCCCCACCCGTACCGGCGCGGATCTCAAAGATGACCTTGGTGCGGTTCTCTTCCGGATCGGCGATGAGGGCCAACTTGATCTCGTCGTCGAGAGCCTGCTCCTGATCTTCAAGGCCGTCGATCTCCTCCTGGGCCAAGGCAACGAGGTCCTCGTCCCCACCCTCTGCGATGATCGCCACGGCCTCCGCACGCTGCTGGCGCAAGGCTTCTAGGGCGTCGAACATCTTCGCTGAGGACTCTAGGCTGCCGCGCTCGCGCAGCAGCGCCGGGTAGCGCTTGCCATCGGCAAGCACCTCGGGTGAGCCAATCAGCTCCGTTAGTTCCTCAAACCGCTCCGAGCGTTCGCGCAGCTTGGAGACCAGTGCTTCGTTGAACTCCATGGACCTATTGAAGCGCGGGCCGGCAAGTGCCAGCCCTTGCGCGAGTGAGGACTAGGACTTGTGCTTGGCGTGAGCGCTTCCGTACTTCTTGACGAAGCGGTCCACACGACCGGCGGCATCCACAAACTTGTGCTTGCCCGTATAGAAGGGATGGCAGACGTTGCAGATCTCGATACGAAGCTCGTTCACCGTAGCGCGAGTCTCGAAGGAGTTTCCGCAACCACAGGTGACCTTGCAGTCCTGATACTTGGGGTGAATCTTGGCTTTCATCGTTTCCGTGCCCGTTGTAGTCCCATGGAATGGGTCGGCCTGTTTGTGTACGCCATTTCTAAAGGCGTCGCGGAGGGATTCGGGCGAAGGAGGGTAGCGGCCGATCCCGCCCGCGGCAAGGGGCCGCGCCTCGAGGTTGCCAAGTCCCCTCAGGCAGGGAGCTCCAGGGCCGCTAACAGGCCCAGCGCTAGGTTCACGGGCAACCCCACCACATTGTCAAATCCGCCGCCCTCGAGGGATTCCACGAAAGCGTCGGCTGTTTCCTGGATGGCGTAGCCCCCGGCTTTGCCAATCCACTCCCCAGACGCCACGTAGGCTTCGACCTCGGCAGGGCTAATGGGCCGCATGGTGACCCAGGTCTGCTCGTGGGACGTGCGGGCCACGCCATCCCGGGTTCGCACGACGGAGACTCCGGTGACCACGCGATGGCGGGTGCCGGACAGGCTCTCCAGCATCCGCTTAGCCCCTTCCTCCCCCTCGGGCTTGCCCAGCAGGAGCTCATCGTCGCCCTCTCCCAGGACCACGATGGTGTCGGCCCCTAGCACCAGGCAGTGGTCATCGACATGGGCCTGGGCCACAGCACGCGCCTTGCGCTCTGCCAGGGCCTCGGCCGCTTCCTGCACGAGCCAGGAGCTCTCCACATCCTCCTGCACGTCCGATGGTTCAACCGCAAAGGCCAACCCTGCCTCCGTCAGCAGTCGCGCTCGACGGGGCGAGGCGGATGCGAGGATCAAGGCTGCCCGAGGCACGCTTCCCTACCTCCGGCGGGCGGTACCCTTCGCGGGCTTCTTCTTGGCGGGCGC
>JAPKBO010000107.1 GCA_028823395.1 Planctomycetota bacterium
CCGAAGCCAAAACCGAAGCCGAAGCCGACGAACGATGAGCCCACCGATAGTGGAGCCGGCTTTGGGGCTGGCATCCTCTAGGTCCCCGCACCGTCTCCGCCTATGAGCTCCCTGGCGGTCCTGGAGGATTTGCCCTCGGGCTACTTCGTTGAGGAGACTCCGCGCGGGATTCTGGCTGTCCATGCAGACTCGGCCCGCGCCTTACATGAGGCTGGGTATGGCCCTGACCAGGATGGCGACCTGGTCGTCTCTGAACTTGCCGGCAGGCGGCCGCTCTACCAGTTTGGGCCTGCAGCCCCTTCAGCAGCAAAGAGTTTCCTTGTGCGCCGCTTCAGTCATGGGGGGCTCCTGCGTTGGCTTACGGGCAACCGTTTCCTGAGTGCTGACCGCCCATTCCGTGAATTGATCCTCTCGGACGCCCTTCTACGTGCGGGGATCCAGACGCCGCGTGTCGTGGCGGCCCGGGCCTTCAGGGATCGCGGTGGCTGGCAGCTGGATGTGATGACCTGCCGTGTGGAGGAGAGCATCGATCTGGGTTGGGTCTTGGGTGCTATGCGTCGAGGGGAGGTTCCTGTGCCTGCGCGGCACAGGATCCTGGAGGGGGTGGGATCCCTAGTGCGCGAACTACACCTCCACGGTTGCCCCCACGCGGACCTCCAGCCGGGGAACATTCTCGTCAACCTGAGCGCCTTGGAGAACGAGATCCCTTCCTATTGGATCATCGATCTAGACCGTACATCTCGTAGGCCCGAGCTCAGTGAAGCCGAACGTCAGAGCAATTTGGCGCGCCTCTATCGCCACGTAGCGAGACGCGATGAGCAGCATGGGCCATCGCTGTCCCGAGGCGATGCGGCCCGCTTTTTCCGGGGTTACGATCCCGATGGGGAGTCGTGGCGCAATGATTGGCGAGCCGTTCGAGAGCGCTATGTGGCCGGACTCTCCTGGCACCGGATGGGCTGGTTGTTGGAGAAGGTCTTCGGGGGCCGTCGCCCGGACCCGCGTAGTACGGGGCCTGGGGATGCGCCTCTTTCCGAAACGAGTTAGGCCCGCGTGAGCTGGTGAATCGCGTAGAACGGCAGCCAGACTAGGGAGGAGACCAAGTGCAGTACGAGCCAGATCTGGCGCCACATGGGATCGCCACTGATCTGTAGCAGGTAGCCCGAAAATACCATCGGTGCGAACAGCGTTGCCAAGACGAGGCCCGTCCGACGCCGGGGCCGTGCGCCTGAGCGCCATTTGGCCCAGATGTGGTCGCGAAACACCAGGCCGAAGGCCATGAGCAGCAGGGGCACCAACAGGATGTGCATACCCTTCCACCAGGGCTCAGCGGGGTGGTTGACCAGGGCGAACTCGTCAAGGGGTTCCACGAAGTAGCGTAGCCAGCCGTAGACCAATCCCGTGATACCCGAAGCGGCGACGGCCAGATGGGTGAAGCGTGCTTCGGCGCGGCTCATGGGGTCTTGGCCGGCACTTTTTGGGTTGGCACTTTCTTGGGCTGCCCGGCAGGGGTGGATTTTTCCTTGGATACCGGATTCAGCACGGCGTGGATGGCCAGCATCCGCCGCACGGCTTGTGTGGTGGCGCGGGCTGTGAGTGTCGCGCCGGTGACGCCCTTGATGTCACGCTTCAGGGATAGGGTGTCATCCAGCGCCTTGCCCACAAACTGTCCGTACCAGCGGGAAGTGGGAATGAACTGCGAGGGTTCCGCGAAGGCCAGCAGCTCCACGCGTCGGACCTTGCCCGCCGGATCCACAACAACCATCAGCACCTGTCGCATGGTGCGTACCCGGTGCACGTCGAAATAGGCCGTGCCCACACACTTTCCTCCCTTGCTGGCCGTGTACGCATAGGCGATCCCCCGTTCTAAAGCTGAGCCGGAGAGCTTCTCAACTCGCACGCGTGCTTGCGCGTCCAGGACCTTGACGGTGCGCTCGACCTTGCAGCCTTCAAAGGCCAAGGCCAGGGCCTCTTCTTTCGTCAAGAAGGTCTTGCCTCCCGCGAGGGCGGGGCCGGCCAGAGCGGCCGTCAGGCAAATGGCCGAGGCCACAAACTGCAATACAGACAGCCTAGAACACATAGCCAATCAAAAACGTGGTGACGTCCTCCGGGGTGCCGTCCTGAGTGCCGTCCTGGAATGAGGTGTGGTCGAGTTTGAAGACCACCTGATCGATGGGTCGGTAGTGCAGGCCCAGGGTCAGGACATCGTCCTTGAAGCCACCGGTCGAGACATTGGTGTCGATGGTCTCCCAGCGCACAAAGGGATACAGAGACTGGGTTTCGCTCCCTGCGAGAATGTCGTAGCCGGCCTCCAGGTAGCTGCCGCCCAGGTTCATGTCTCTCGCGATTCGGTCGCGCACATTGGCGTCGGCCACGAGGGCGCGCCCCCAGAAGGGTCCGGATCGATAGTCCGCGTGGAGCTCGAAGATGGACGTGTCCATGTCGCCCTCGCCCGCGTTCTGGCCAGCGGCGCCCTCGTAGGCCGAGAGCCCCAAGGCTAGGCCCGGGGTTGGTGTCCAGCTCAAGGAGCCCACGACAGCCACGTCTTCGGCGGTTGCCTTGGCTCCCTTCTGACGTCCGCCGCGCAGGCCCTTGGTTCCTCCGTAGCCGTCATCGCTGCCGTCCATGCCGTTGATGGCGTAGAGCTTGTAGGACAGGTCTCCGCGCCTACCGAAGATCCCTAGACCGTTCTCACGCCAGGTACTGGGGATCACGTAGCTCTCGGTTAGAGGGCGCGTGGATCCCAGATAGGTGGTGGGCTCGTGCATCTCATTGACCAGACCCATGGGTGTGAGCATCAGGCCGACGCGTAGATTGAGTGCCTCACTGTGCAGGTGGTCTAGGTAGGCGAACTCCAAGTAAGTTTCTGTAACGTGCTCCAGTTCGATCTCTGTGTTCAGGATCCAGTTGTCGTTGAACTTGTGGCCGAAGTAGAGGACACCCCGGTGGAAGTCGAACTCGTCCATTGTGGTGGAGTCGAAGTTGCGATAGCGGGCTTCACCGTAACCACCGATCGAGATGCCTGACTTGGAGTTGTAGACCTTGGAGGCCGCAGGGCCGAGGCCGTAGGCGCTGTCACCTGGTGCGGGCATCACGTCTTGCAAGAGCAGGTTCTCAAAGTCCAGGGTAAGGGCATCGAGTTGGGCCTGAAGGTCCGCGAGGCTCTGGTTGTCTTGAGCCTGGGCCGTGCCACACAAGATGAACGAAAGCACGAACGCGCCGATCTGCAAAGAGAATTTCATGACCTGATTAACGGACGGGGGTGGAGAAGACTGGGAACTCCACTTGGAGTTCTGAGTCACAGGGTTGAATGCGCCCCTTCAGGCCGGAGCTGGCCAGGGCCTGCAATCCGTTGGAGGAGACGACAAGGGCGAGTACTTCGATGCCCTCACGGTGTGAGCACCATTCGAGCGCCTTGAGCGGCCCCATGGCGTAGAGGCCCGTGGACAGGGCATCGGCGGCAAGGCCTGTGGGGGCAAGGACCGTGAGGCTGCCAAAGTCGGTGGCCGGTCGACCGGTCGAGGGATCGAGCAAATGACCGAGGTGCTGGCCGAGCACCACGATGCCACGCTCTGAATTGCCAGAGGTGGCGAGTGACCCGGTTGTCATCGTGAGGCTCAGTACAGACAACTCGCGATGCCTGGGGTGGGCCACGGTGAAGGATGTGGTGGAGGCACTTTCCGTACCCAGTCCGGTGGCAACGAGCCACTGCCCGCCCAGGTTCAGGCGCACGGAGGACATTTGTGTGTGTGCAAGAGCGGCTAGGGCTGCGTCGAGCCCGGCTCCTTTACCGAAGCCACCTTCATCCAAGGTCAGGCCCTTCGAGAGTCGGGTAGCGCTGAGGCCGTGAAACTCAAAGTTGGCGAGGGATGAGCAGGCGCGGGCTTCACGCAGGTCCGCTGCGGTGGGTCGTCGGCCCTGGCCGCGCAGATCCCAGGCCTTGACGAGCGGCCCTACAGCTGGATTGAACTTTCCATTGGTCGCCTGGCTCCAGTACAGGGCATGGCGCAGTTCCCGAGCCAGGTCATCGCTCAGAGCCATGGGTTGGCCCACGGTGGCGCGGTTTAGTCGGGCCAGCTCGCTCAAGGGGTGGTTGCTCCAAGTGCTAAGGCGTCGTTCGGTGGCCTCAATGGCACGCAAAGCCTGCTCGCTTGCGACGAGAGCTAACGCCCGGGTGGGGCCGGAGATCTCGATATGCAGGTCGGTCCCCATTGCACTGCAGCGCCGCTCAACCCAATGGGCAGGAGCCTCGTCCCCCGACGGAGGAACCACCAATGGGATTATCGATAACACCAAGCCATAGACTTGGTGTAGGAAGCCGCAATGTGTGAGGGGAAGCATTGGATGTTGCACCGGGGGCCGCCCTGGTGCTTATGGGGCGACACGGTATTGCGAATGGATCTCATTAGCAACAATGGTGCAAGGAAAGTTTTAAAGACCCCCTGCCGGACCCGAGAGGGGGGGGCGGGGTGCTGATCGTGTCCTTCTCTGATTGGTTGGCACTCGCCGCGAGATTGGTGCAGAGTCGGAGTATGGAGTTCCAGTAAGGGTGTGCAGTGGAGCAAGCGATTCAATGAGGATGGCTTCGTCAGCTTGCCGGCTTTCGTCGTCGGGGATGCGCTGAGGGAACTCCAAGCCAACGTAAGGCGGTTTCTTTGCGAGTCCGTTCCACGATTGCCTCCCGAGCACGTGTTCTGCGAAGAGCGCGAAGATCCCACCACCCTGAAGCAGATCCAGCAGCTAGGCGAACACGATGCCTGGTTCGCAGGATTTGCGGCGTCCGGCAGCCTGCGCGAGGTCGCTGAGCATCTGCTTGATGGCCCGGTAGTGCCACGCAATGTGCAGTACTTCAACAAACCGCCGGGCATCGGTAAGGCAACGCCCGCCCATCAAGACGGCCACTACTTCATGCTCACGCCATGTGATGCCGTAACCATGTGGTTGGCTTTAGATGAGGCCGACGAACAAAACGGTTGTGTCCGCTACACGCGTGGATCGCATCGACGTGGCATGCGGGAGCACGGACTCACCAGCACCCTGGGATTCAGTCGCGGCATCACCGACTACCCAACATCCCACGACACAACCCATGAAGTCGCATGTCCCGTATCCCCTGGCGACCTGCTTGTGCATCACGGGATGACTATTCACCGGGCCGATGCCAACCAAGCAGTGGGACGCCAGCGGCGAGCATTGGGCTTCATTTACTACAGCGAACGTGCTCAAGAAGACGCCGTGGCGCACGCCGCCTACCAGCGCGATTTGGCGGCGCGCTTACGCGCTGAGGGCAAAATCGACACCTAGGCCTCACACGCAGGCTAGTGGGCGGCCGTGCCCCGGGCAGAAATTCGGGGGTAGATCGGCCCATCCGGAGAGCAGGCCGTGGCTATTAGTTCCCGACTACTTCGCCGGTGTCGCCGACGTAGCAGGGGATCGGAAATCCGGGCATTGACCCGATCCACATGGTTGTTCAGGCCGGAGGCCAGACGCTTGCCTTCCGCTTTTCGGGCCGTCTCGTTCAGGATGAGGGAACGCGTGGCCACGATGACGATACGGTCCGGGAGCTCAACGCCCCGCTCCATGCGCTCGAGGGCCAGGGCGCTATGCCGATCGGCTTCGCCGCCGGTTGTTATCTCGCCCATCTGCCGATGGGCTCGGGCCAGGAGGGCGTGGCTCAAGGCCTGAAAACGGTGCTGGCCAATTTCCGTACTGGCCTGGGCAGCTTGTTCGAGCAGGGGACCGGCCTCGGGTGAGTTTTGCTCCAGGAGCAGTACGGCGAGGTGCAGGTTGGCTTTCAGCTCAGCAGGATGATTACCGCTTTCCTGGCAGGCCAGACGCGCTTCACGCAGGGCCATTTCCGCTTCGCGCGGCCGGTTGTCCCGGAGCGACAGAGTGCCGTACAGGTCGTTTACAGTGGCCGTGAGGTGGTGGTCGCCCAGGTGTTGGGCACCGCGGCGTGCCAGTGCGAGAGCGGCTTGGGCCCGCCGGTGGCGGCCGGCCACGGAGTAGATGCGAGCTCGCGCAATGTAGCCTCGAACCAATACCGTACGCAGTTGGGGCTGACGTGCGTGGGGGCGCACGATGGCGATGGCGCGGTTGGCCAGGGCTAGGGCCTCTTCGATCCTGTCCTGTATCAGCGCCAGGCGCGCAGAGCACAGCGTGCTCTTGGCCTGGATAGCTATCGCATCGCTGAGCTTTCCGGCCCGGTGAGCCAGTTTGCGGGAGGCCTCCAATTCACCGACCTCAAATTGGGTCTCGGCCAGCAGCACGAGGGCTTCCGCCTCGAGCGAGCGATCGCCCGCCTCCTCAAGGAGTTTCTGCGCGTTGCGCAGCATCCCGCGCGCTAGACCGAAGCGGCCCGTGTGCATGGCATGCCTTGCGTGGAGCAGATAGATACGTCCCACGCCGCCGGGGTCACTGGACGGGTCGAGGTCCAGTTCCGTCAATTGATCGAGCCACCGCTCCAGATCTTTACGCCGTCCCAGCCGGTGTGCAGCATCGCAGGCGGCTTGCAGCAGCTCTTGGCGCAGCGGTGTGGACTCATTGTCGCCCGCTTGATCCATCGCCTCGAGTGCCCAGGTCGCGAGCGTGTGCTCTTGGGAAGCGCGGCCCGCCTGGCTGGCCTCTTGCAGCAAGGACGGTGCCAACTGAAGGAGGGCGTCGTACTCACCAGCAGCATGTAGGTGGAAGGCCCGTTGGATGCCCAGTCCGCCCCGGGGAGCTTCTTCGGCAAGTCGTGCCAGAGCCCTAGCGGCTCCAGCGTGGAGATCTCTACGCCGATCCGGACTCAAAGTCCGGTAGATGGCCTCGCGAAGAACAGGCCGAGCAAAGCGATAGCGCGATCCAGAGGGGGTGAGCCACTCGCTACGAGCAAAGCTACCCAGGATGGCATCAATTTCCCCGGCGCTGCCCTCAGGGAAAGCCAGTAACAGGAATTGGCGTTCGATGGTGCCGCCCACCACAGCGAGGCGTTGGAGCCAATCCTGCTCGTTGGCATCTAGGGCCTCGAAGCGCTCGGAAATCAGTTGGCGAATGCCCTTGGAGCGCGGGATCTCAGCTGGGGACACGAGGAGTTCCAGCCCCTCGCCCGAGGCGTGCTCGCGGGTATGCCCCGCCTGTTGCATCGCTCCAAGAATTTCCCGCAAGGCTCCAGGCGATCCTTCACTGCGCTCAAAGAGAACTCGCGTAAGGCGTTGCCGGGGCGCGGAGGGGTGGAACACGCCCTCAACCCAATCGCCCACGTGTTCTTCATCCATGGGCCCCAGTTCGATTCGCGGCACCCTGGCCTGTAGATCCAGTCGCGTGCGCACGGACTCCAGCGCTACCGGGCAGCTTGGCTCGATCCCCTTGCGCAAGCCGCAGATGAAGGTCAAGGCGGCTCCTTCAAGACGCTCGGATACCAGACCGATGACCTGCAGAGATTCCTCCCCGGCAAAAGTGACGTCATCGAGGAACACAACGACGGGCCGTCGACCGGCCAGTTGCACGATCCACTCCGCAAGGGCCAGGGCCTCCGTGCTGGGTGCGTGCTCGTCGAACTGCTGGTCCAAGACCATGATCAGGGTTTCGGCAGTGGATGGATCCACCCATTCGTGCAAGAGGGCGCGCTCGCGCGCTCCCGTGGCCCTGGGACTCGGCAGGTGCAACCATCGGCGCAGGAGTGAGCGCACTGGGTGCCCGGGCCGTCCGGAGCCGAAAGGCGAGCAGCGGCCATAGAGATAGAGCGGCGGATCCTGTCGCGCCCGTTGCTGTGCAGCAAAGTTGCTCACGAGGCGAGTCTTGCCCGAACCGGGTTCGCCGCTCAACCAGAGCATGCTGCCCCGTTCTCCTGTTCGGACGCCATTGTGGATGACGCCCAGCTGCTCGAGTTCATCTACTCGGCCGACGAATGGTAGCCTGTTGCGTTGCGAGGTCAGCTGCCGGCGCGTGAGGCCATCCGTGAGCCGTTCCTTCCACCAACTGCTGGACTCGCCCTCCTCCAGAACGGCCCGCAGGGTGCCGGCGTCCGGACGTTCCACCGGAGGCGCGGATAGCAGAGCCATGATGACGGCATCGAGTAGGGGGGAGAGGGTGGGCACCTCATCCGAGGCCAACACTTCGCCGGCGGAAGCCAGAGCATCTAGCCAAGCCGAAGGGTCTTTCCGTGCCTGGACCGCAGGGGGGAAGGGATGGCTCCCCGTGGCCAACTTGTAGAGCAGAATCCCGAGGGCAAATAGGTCTGCGGCGAGGGAAGGGCCTGCGCCACGGATCCGTTCAGGGGCGAGGAATGGGAGCGTGCCGGTTTGCGGGCTGGGGTCTCCCTCTTTCTGAGCTCCACCCAGGTCGAGCAATACGGGAGATCCACTCTCTCTCAAGAGCACGTTGGCTGGCTTCACGTCTCCGTGGGCCCACCCCGCTTGGTGCAGCCCGTTCAGGGCGGCCGCCAGTCGGGCACCGATCCATCGCACTTGAGGTTCGGGGAGCGTCCCCTGCTCGGCCAGTATCTGATCAAGCGGTGGCCCCGGGATGAATTCGAAGAACAAGCGCGGTCCGTCATCGGAGGATTCCAGGTGTACCAGCTTGGGTAGGCCCTCGCCGGATACTTCCTGTGCGACCTCCGCTTCACGAAGCATTGCTGCGCGTGCTCCTGGTGCAGCATCCTCGCTGCGCGGTTCCTTGAGAGCCAGATGCGATCCGGCCGCGAGCCCTTCAACGGACTCACTGATTTTCACAAGCCAGACACGGCCAGTGGATCCCGCACCCAACTCACGGATGCGTTCAAAGGAAAGGCCCACGGGATTAGTGTCCATGGGCGAAGCCCTCTCAGTCTGTGGAGTCCGCCTCATCGGGCGCGCTCTCGGGCTCGTCGTTCGTTGACCGGATCTGCTCGTCCCTTGTCCGCACGTCCTGGATGATCTGTTCCATGCGCGCAGCCGCTGCGATAGTGGGGTCGTACTCCCAGCGCAGGGTGGGGGTTGTACGTGTGCGCAGGATGGAGGCCACCTGGCGCTGCACGAATCCACGTGCCTGCTCCAGCATGTGGTTGGTCTTCGAGCACTCGGCCTCATCCCCAAGGACCGAGTACCGGAGTGTGGCATGGGCCATGTCCTTGGAGAGCTCGACACCCGTGAGGGTTATGAAGCCCATGCGAGGATCCGACATCTCGAACTGCAGGCAGTGGGCTGCGCGCCTAAGGATTTGGGCCTCAAGCCGGGCTAGCGTCTTCTTGCTGGGCATGGTGGCGAGGTAGAGCTCACCGGAGGGAGCGCCTAGGCGCGGGAGCCCTCAAGCGTGCGCTTGACTTCCTTCAGGGTGAAAGCTTCGAGGATGTCACCCTCGTGGATGTCACCGTAGTTCTTGATTACGAGGCCGCAATCGAAGCCCTCACGGACCTCTTTGGCATCGTCGGATTCCCGGCGGAGGGACGCGAGGCTGCCAGAGTGCACCACGGTGCCGTCGCGCAGCAGGCGGATAGAGCTGTTGCGCGTGACACGGCCGTCGATGACGTGGCTGCCGGCAATGAGACCGAGCTTGGAGGACTTGAACAGGCGTCGGATCTCTACGTGCCCAATGATCTCCTCGTGGTATTCGGGGGAGAGTGAGCCTTCCATGAGGGCATGCAGATCGTCGAGCAGTTCGTAGATCACCTGATAGCGGCGGATGTCCAGGCCCAGGCGTTCGGCCTGTTGGCGGGCCTTTCCGTTTACGCCCACGTGGAAGGCGACCATCATCGCACCCGAGGTGGTGGCGAGATCCACGTCACTCTCGGTGATGGGTCCGACTCCAGAGTGCAGCAGGCGCACCTCAACTTCTTCGTGCTTGAGCTTTTCGACCTCATGGCGGATGACCTCCGCTGAGCCCTGCACGTCCGCGCGCACGATCAGGTTGATGGCGTGCACTTCTTGCACCGGGGATGAACCCAAGATGGAGTCCAGGTCCCTGCGTGATCCGCCACTGGCGGCCAGAGCCATAGCGCGGTTCTTGCGCTCGCGCTCACCGGCGATTTCCTTGGCCTTGGCGATGTTCTCGATGACGTAGAATGGATCGCCCACGCCCGGCAGGGCTGCCAGGCCTGTCACCTCGACGGGCACGGCCGGCCCGGCGGACTTGATGGTCCGGCCTCGGTCGTCGTGCACGGACTTGACCTTGCCGTAGCCTTCGCCCGCCAGGACGATGTCACCTTGGTTCAAGGTTCCGTCCTGGACCAGAAGGTGGGCGATGATTCCGCGACCTTGCTGAATCTCGGCCTCAAGCACCACGCCGGATGCGGGGCCGGTCGGGTGAGCACTCAGGTCCAGTTCAGCCTCAGCCATGAGGAAGATGTGCTCCAGCATCTCATCGATGCCCTCGCCCGTCATGGCCGACGTTTCGAACATGGCCGTCGTGCCGCCATATTGCTCAGGAACGAGCTCATGCCCCATTAGTTGCTGGATAGAGGCGTTGGCGTTGAAGCCCGGCCTGTCCATCTTGTTGAGGGCTACGACGATGGGGGTATTGGCCGCCTTGGCGTGGTTGATGGCCTCTTCTGTGCTGGGCTTGACTCCATCGTCGCCAGCCACCACGAGGACCACAATGTCCACAGCCTTCGCGCCCCGTGCGCGCATGGACGTGAATGCCTGGTGACCCGGGGTGTCAACGATCGTGAGGGAGTGGCCCTTTGAAGTCTCAACGCGGTAGGCGCCGATGTGCTGGGTGATGCCGCCCGATTCGTTATCGGCGACCTTAGTTTCGCGGATCTTATCGATGAGCGAGGTCTTGCCGTGGTCCACATGTCCCAGGAAGGCCACAGTGGGGGAGCGCTTTTGCAGGCTGTCATCTTCGACGTCGCTGCGCTTCTGATGTATCTGGGCCAGGTGCTCTTCCTCGGCTGATACGTCTTGGCGGATGTCCAACTCCACCTCGAACTCGTTCGCCAGCAGCGCGGCCGTGTCGTCGTCCAACAGAGTGTTCAGGGTGAACATGCCGAGCTTCTGCTCGAGGGCGCGTTTTTGGACGAGGGATGACTTGAGCTTGATGGCTTCGGCCAGCTTCATGATCGTCACCGGTGCGGTGATGGCCACTGTCTCGCCGGCGTGGGGCGAATCCGTGGTGAGCCTGTCGGGACCAGTGCTTCCTGTACGGCCGCGTCCCCTGCGCGCTCCACCGCGGCCCCCGGTTTGGGGCCGACCTGAGCGGCGAAGAAAACGTCCTTGTTCCCGCTGGCGAAGCTCAGCGGCAGTCAGATCACCTCGGGGGCCGGCAGCCGCTCGGGCTCCTTTGGCTCCGTGGGTGAAGGTCGGGCGCACGTCCGGTGCATTGTCGTCACGTGACTTGATGCGTCGCGAATCGGGTCGAGCGCGTTCGCTCGTCTGGAACTTGGTGGGATCGATGAAGCCCACGACCTTGCCGCGTGGACCGCTACTCGCTCCACTTCCCGGTGATTTAGGTTCCGGAGATACGTCGGGGGCCTGGCCCTCCGCGGTGGCCTCCACGACTTCGGCCTCCTGCTCTGTCGGGACGGGTGCAGAGTCTTCGGTCGGGGTGTCGATTTCCGCATCTTCGGGTGTACCCGGTGCGATCTCGTCCTCTCCCGCCAGATCTTCCGGCGCGGCCTGAGCCTCGTCGATGACCGGTTCGGCTGGGAGGGTTTCGGCCTGCTCGGGCGGCGTCAGGGGAGCGGGCGCATCGGGCTCCTTCGCCTCCGGCTTCTTCTTCTTGGTCTTGCGCTTGATCTTTAAGCCGCTGACGGAACCTTCTTCCGCGAGTTCGGCCTCGCTCACGGAGGGCGTGATCCCATTGGCCGCCAGGATGCCCTCCGCTTGCATAAGCTCGAAGGGGTCGAGGGAGGACATGTGGCTCTTGGCTTGACTGAAACCGCAGTCACGCAGTCTGGCCGCCAGGTCTTTGCCGGGCATGCCAAACCTCTTGGCCAAATCGTGGATTCTTACCTTTTCGCTCACGTTGTGCTTGATAGGGAGGGGGCTCGGGTCAGAGAGTCTGGGCTACGCTTCGACTTCTCCGTTGTCCGCGGGGGCGGCGTCCGTTATTTCGGCTGTCTCAACTGTTTCAACTGTCTC
>JAPKBO010000108.1 GCA_028823395.1 Planctomycetota bacterium
GATTGTTGGGGGTTTGCGCCAGCTCAGGTTGGAATGTGCATCGGATTTCTAATCCGGCGTGGGGCAACGTGCCGAGGTCTTGCCAAGCGCTCACACACGCTCAGCCCCGCGGGCCCTACACTCGGGCCCATGAGCCATCCCGCACGCGCCCCCCGCATCCTCCTCACCGCCTTCTGCCTGACCTCCGCCCTGTGGGCCGCGCCGCCCCAGGATAACGGGACGGATGCCCCCGCCACCGGCTTCGCCGCCCTGCAGGGCGAAGGACTCGCCTGGCGCGAGATTGGCCCCTACCGGGGCGGACGCAGCGCCGCCGTGGCCGGTATCCCCCAAGACCGTCAGACCTATTACATGGGTGCCTGCGGCGGCGGCGTGTGGAAAACCGACGACGCGGGCGGGAGCTGGGAGTGCGTTTCCGACGGCACCTTCGGCGGGTCCATCGGCTCGGTGGCGGTGTCCGCCTGGGACCCGAACGTGGTCTACGTGGGCGGCGGAGAGGTCACGATGCGCGGCAACGTCTCTCACGGGGACGGGGTCTGGCGCTCGCTTGACGCCGGACGCAGTTGGCAACACGTGGGCCTCAGCGATTCGCGCCACATCCCGCGCATGGTCATCCATCCCACAAACCCGCAACACGTTTACGCAGCTGTACTCGGTCACCTGTACGGGCCGAACGAAGAGCGTGGCGTGTATCGCAGCCTCGACGGCGGAAACAGTTGGCAGCCAGTGCTTCAGGTTGACCCTGAAGTGGGATGCGTCGACGTGGTCATGGATCCCACCAACCCGCGCATCCTCTACGCCAGTTTCTGGCGTGTGAAGCGTACGCCCTACAGTTTGGATAGCGGCGGCGAAGGCTCGGGGCTTTGGAAGAGCACGGACGGTGGGGACTCCTGGACAGAACTGACCGAAAACGAAGGCCTGCCCGAGGGCCCCTTGGGCATCAACGGGCTGACCGTATCCCCTTCTGACCCGGACAATCTCTATGTCATCATCGAAGCCGAGAAGGGCGGCGTATTTCGTTCACGGGACGCGGGCGAGACCTGGAAGAAGGTCAACTCCGAACGCAAGCTGCGCCAGCGTGCCTGGTACTACACGCGAGTCGTCGCCGACCCGGTGGACGCCGACTCCCTGTACGTGCTCAACGTGGGCTTCCATCGCTCCAAGGACGGTGGCAAGAGCTTCGAGTCCATCCGGGTGCCCCACGGGGACAACCACGACCTGTGGATCGACCCGGCGGATCCGCTGCGCATGATCGAGGCCAACGACGGCGGAGCCAACATCACCTTCGACGGCGGCTTGACCTGGTCCACCCAGGAGAACCAACCCACGGCGCAGATGTACCGGGTCTCCACGGACAACGCCTTCCCCTATCGACTGCTCGGGGGACAGCAGGACAACTCCACCGTGCGCATCCCCTCGCGCAACCTGAACGGCGGCTCCATCGACGAGCGCTCCTGGTCCTCCACGGCCGGCGGGGAGAGCGGCCACGTGATCGCGCGCACGGACGATCCGGAGCGCGTCTTCGGGGGTTCCTATGACGGCTTCCTGACCTTCCGCAACCACGACACGGGCGAGCGACGCAACGTCCACGTCTGGCCGGACAACCCCATGGGCTGGGGCGCCGAGAAACTGAAGTACCGCTTCCAGTGGAACTTCCCCATCTTCACTTCCCCCCACGACGCGGATGCGCTGTACGTGGCGGCCAACGTGCTCTTCCGTTCCTACGACGAGGGAGGCAGCTGGGAGGTGCTGAGCCCCGACCTGACGCGCAACGACAAGAGCCGCCAGGGATCGTCCGGTGGACCCATCACCCAGGACAACACAAGCGTGGAGTACTACTGCACGATCTTCGCCGCGTTCGAGTCGCCCCACGAGGCGGGCGTCCTGTGGTGCGGATCGGACGATGGCGTCGTGCACGTGAGTCGTAACGACGGCAAGACCTGGCTGTCGGTCACACCCCCGGACCTGCCCGAGTGGTCCATGGTTAACAGCCTCGAGCCCCATCCCACCGAGCCCGGCGGCTGCTACCTCGCGGCCACGCGCTACAAGCTCGACGACTTCCAGCCCCTGCTCTTTGCCACCCTGGACTACGGGGCTACCTGGAGGCGCTGCGATGAGGGCATCCCACGGGACCACTTCACGCGCGTCCTGCGCGCCGATCCGGACCGTGCGGGCCTCTTGTACGCGGGCACCGAGCGGGGCGTGTACGCCTCCTTCGACGACGGAGACTCCTGGTCCTCTCTGCAGTTGGAGCTGCCGATCGTGCCCGTCACGGATCTGGCGGTGAAGGAAGGGGATCTGGTGGTCGCCACCCAGGGCCGGGGTTTTTGGATCCTGGACAACCTCTCGCCCCTGCACCAATTGGACCTGGACGCTATTCCTGATCAGAACGTCCTGTTCGCCCCACGGCCCAGCCTGCGCCTAGGAGGCGGTCGGGGCCGCGGGTCCAGCGGCCGTGCGGGCAGCAACCCGGCCGGCGGCGTGTGGATCCACTACCACTTGGCCGAGTTGGACGAGGAGACCGAGGTGCGCCTTGAGATCCTGGAAGAAGACGGGGATCTGGTGCGCACCTTCGTGCCCGAGTCCAAGGCCAAAGGTGCCGATGCCATGGAGGCCGGAGGCCTCAGCCGTGAGGCTGGCCTGCAACGCTTCGTCTGGGATCTCGCCTACGCAGGCGCCGCCGACTTCCCGAAGATGATTCTGTGGAGTGGCGGCATGGGCGGGCCGCGCGCGGTGCCCGGCACCTATCGAGCACGACTGGTCGTAGGCGAGCAGATCCAGGAGGTCCCGTTCGAGCTACTCCCCGATCCCCGCTCATCAGCCAGCCAGGAGGATCTCGTTCGCCAGCATGACCGCATTGCGGCCATCTGCGTCACCTTGACCAACGCCCACCAAGGCATCCGCGACCTGAGAACCATGCGTGCGGATCTCAAAACCCTGACCGGCAAGCTGGCCGATGGTGAAGAGGGCGCCACAGAAGGCCCGCACGGCAGATTGCGAGAGGAGATCAAGGATGCCCAGGAGATCCTGACGTCCGTGGAGGAGGCTCTCTACCAGACCCAGAACGAGAGCAACCAGGATCCGCTCAACTTCCCGGTGCGCCTAACGGACAAGCTCGCGGGAGTGAAGGGCTCCGTCGCCACGGGCGACTTTGCTCCGACGCGTCAGGCCGATGCCGTTGCAGCCGAGCTAACGGCAGCGATCGAGGTCGAGCTGGCGCGCCTGCAGGAGGTGCGCGAGGTGCACCTGGCCTCCATCAACGCCGCGGCCAACGCACTCGCCATCCCCGCCGTGCGGGCAGACACCAAGGAAGAAGAGGCCGACGAGGAAGACGAGGAAGACTGAAGCGCGTGCGCTCCTACCAATCCGGATCCGAATCGCCAAAGGGGCCACTCACGGAGTAGCCCTCCGAAACCGAGTAGGTCAACAGCTGCGCGTGTCCCCCACCCGCGCGCCGAAACAGGTCCGCCAACCACTCCTCCTCGCCCGGCCACGGGTAGGCGTAGATGAGATCAAATCCTGAGAGCTCCATGCCGAGCTCCCCGTAGGCATCAAGGCCCTCGGCAATAGTGTGAAACTCGCCGTCGAGCAAGCTGACCTCGTCCCTGAATTCCGCAGGCACGAAGCTCCCCTCGGTAAAGGACGCCGAGCTGCCATGGCGTTCAGCCAGATCTCTCGAGAGGTCCACTAAACCTTCATCGATCTCGATCCCGTGGGCCTCGAATCCGAGCAGGTCCGCCAGGATTGTGATCACGCCCATGCCTGAACCCAGCTCAAGAAAAGTGTGGTGCCTATCACGCAATTGCCGCAGCTGCTGATAGGCCCCCTCGGCGTCGGCCGGGATGAGGTGATGGAACGTGCCACCGCGGGCCTCGATGAATGCCTCCCAGATCTGATTCCCATCGCGCAGCAACGACTCCAGGTTTTGCTCCAGACGCTGATCTCCGGCCACACGATCCCCGCGCTCCCGAGCTTTACTCGCGCGCACGCGCAGAGCTTCGAGAGCTTCCTGACTGGAATGGGCTTGGGAGGGGCGCATGGACAACCGAGGCCCAGAGTAATGGAGAGGAGCTTGCGTGCGGGGTTCCGATTCGGTTCTCATGCCTAGCGCAAGCGAGCTATGCTCGCGCACAACCCATGAGCCAAGAAGAAGATCTGCTGCGATCCCGAGTACACCAGCTCGAGGGCCTCTTGGAGGCCCAGGAGCTGGACGTAGAGCGCGCCCACGCATTGATGGATCAGTGGGGTCTCCCACGCGAGGTGACGGGCGAGGATGGCCGGCCCCTCGAACTCTCTCTCGCGGGGCGGCTCGAACGCCTGCCCGAGAGCGACTAGCGCAGGTAGAGCAGACGCGGTCCGAACTTGGAACCGGTCAATGTCAGCGGAATCACCGTCGGGAATTCATCGGCGGTAGCGCGCCGGTACTGGGGCCCCAAGAGGCCGCCGAAGTAATCATCCTCCCCCAGGAGCACGCCGCTATACCGACCTTCCCTGAGGGCGGCGCGCAGCTCCACAAACAGATCCTCCCCTACCTTTCCGAGATCTGCTGCGGAGACATCGAGGAAAGTCATGGCATGGGTGCTCCATCCCGCGCCAGCCCGCGCCGCAAGATGCGGTTGATAGGGAGCGAAGATGGGACCGTCGACGGCTTCTAGCGCTTGGACCACGGCTTCCAGTTGCGCGGCCGCACCGGGCTGCGGCAGGTGCTCGCGGGGATCCTCGAGTAGCAGTGCGAACTGCAACCCGACGGCACCCAGCATCCAGGCGACGCCCGGGCCTCCTTTCTCACGGACCACCCCCACCATCTGACCACCCAGATAGGCCAGGGCCAACGCGGCGGGCATCAGCGTGTTGTCAAAGCCACCGATGTGCGCGCGACCCATCCAAGCAGAGGCCAACAGGCCCGCGCACCAGGCGAGACTCGCACCGCCGTCCTGAACCGAACTCCGACGCGCCCACAGCAACGCGAGCACCAGAGGCGCGAACCAGATCATGTCCTCGGTCCAAAACCCAAGGATCTTGGGCGAGTGCCATGGGTGCGAGCCCAGCAGTTCGAACAGATACCAGCTTGACCAACCCTCCGAGGAGATGTGCAGACCAAGCAGGCCGCCGCCCCCCACCACAAGAAGTCCAAGGGCAAAGGCCTTCCAACAGCGCCAGCCCTGAAGGCACAAGGTGAGCGCCAGTGCACCGGCGGGCAACAGAGCCGTTTGTTTAGTGAGCACCGCCAAGCCCGCCAGGACCCCAGCCGCTACGGCGTCGCGCGCGCCGCCTCCGCGTTGAACCATGAGTAAGCTTCCAAGCGTCAGGGCCAGGGCAAGTGAGTCCACGCGCCCCACGTCCATCCAGGCACCCGACCAGGAGAAGGCTGCCGCAAACAGACCGGCAGCCACGAGGCCCGGAAGCCGCGACCCACCATCGCGCTTCGCGCTGCAAGCCAACATCCACAAGATCGCCAGGCTTGCGACGACGGAAACGAGCCGCAAGGCCATGAAGTTCACACCCGTGACCAGGGACACGCAGGCTGCAGCCCAGTGAAAAACCGGCGGGTAGGGGAAGGCGCTGAACTCGAGGTTGGGCGCAGCGTAGAGCGGTGCCTCAGATCCCAGCCGCAGCACATGGGCCAGCATGCCCCCCTCTTGCCACTCCAAGGCGAAGGGATATGTCATTCGCCCGGGAATCACACCCAGGTAGGCCAACAGGCTCAGCCCAGCCAAAATGGAAACGAGAGGCGCGAGGCGGCGGTCCATGCCCAGAGGGTAGCGGGACAAGGAGGGCCACGCCCACTCCTCTGTGGGGTTATGCTGCCCGCCATGGGTCCCGCGACTCCTCCTCCCCAAATCCTACGCCCCCTTGGCTGCCCGCCTCGCCGCCAGTGGGTGATTGGCCTTGCACTCATGGCCGCAGCCCTTCCGGGTTGCAGCGGGTCCGCCCAACCCGCCCCAGGCGCCCCCATGGTGTACACGCGGCTGGCCGTGGATCTGCTGGAAGATGACTCGCGCTGGCAATCCGAATCCCACGTGCCGGGCCATCCCCCGCGGGTCGAAGTCGCCTGTCCTTCTCGGGATCAGGTGAGCGATTCGGGGGATCAGCTGGCCCTGATCCTGCCGCCGCCCGCCGCGGTGACCTTTGAAGTGGGCGAGGACGACGGCCCGGTGTTCCTGCGCACCTCATTTGGCGTGGACCTCGCCATGGCTCGAGCCCTATCCAAAGGAGCTCCGTCTCTGGAGATAACCTTCGGCATTGAGGTCAACGGAAAGTCGGTAGCGACGCGCCAGGTCACCGTGCGCGCTTCCGATCCGCAAAAAGAGGTGACGAACCAAACCAGCCACAACTCCTGGGTGCGTCTGGGTGCGCGCGAGGTGCCCTTGATGCCGGGCGATCGGGTACGACTCACGACACGCCTTCCCGCGGGGGCGCCATCCACGTTGCCCGAAACTCCGGCGGCCTTCGGCAGCTTGCGCCTCGAGCGGGAGTACGAGCGGCCACGCACCCTAGCGACCCCCGACCACCCCAATCTGGTCTTGGTGGTCATGGACACCGAGCGTTGGGATCGCACCGAGCCCTACGGTTATGAGCGCCCCACCACGCCCCACCTGTCCGCGCTGGCCGCGCGGGGTCTGACCTTTGAGGAGGCCTACTCCACCTCTTCGTGGACCTGGCCCGCCACGGCCTCGATATTAACGGGCCAGCCTCCCACGGCCCACGGGATCCGAGTCCATCAGAGCGGCTTCTTGGCCTACGAACTGGAGACCTTGGCCGAGGCACTTCAGGACGTGGGCTTTTCCACCGCGGCCTTTGTGGCCAATCCGCTGGTGTCGAAGACACACAACTATTCCCAAGGCTTCGAGCACTTCCATGGCACGCCCAGGATGGTCAAGGGCGAGGGGATCCTCCCCCAAACCGTGGAATGGCTTGAGGCCCGTGGCGACGAACGGTTCTTCCTCTACCTGCATCTGGCCGACCCCCACACACCGCACCTTCCCAGCAAGGAAGAGATGCTCGAGTTCACCGGACGCACCGAACACCTCGTTCCTCCCACCGGCCTGATCACCCGGAGCTTTATCCTCAAGAGCGCCCTCCCTCCGGGCCCCGACGGCCTGCCCCAGGCCGAGAAGATCATCGGCCCGGATGAAGGCCCCTGGTACTCAGACGTGTACGACGCCGGGGTGCATCAGGGCGACCGCGCCCTGGGCGAATTACTCGCGGCCCTGGAGCGGCTCGGGCACTCAGGCGACACGGTGATCGCCTACACCTCCGACCACGGCGAGGAGCTTCTGGACCACAAGAGCCTGGGCCATGCCCACGAGCTTTGGGAGGAGTTGGTACGCGTGCCCCTGATCCTGGCGGGCCCCGGCATTCCAAAGAACACGCGCCTGCCCGGTCCGGTCTCCAACCGCCACCTGGGTCCGACCCTCGCGCGCCTGGGTGGGACCGAACTGCGCGCCCCCACCGACGCTCTATTCCTGGCCTCCGGTGATGCCCCGCCCAAGCGTCCCATCTTCTTCGAGACCCATGAAGGTTGGTGGAAGGGCAGCACCGCCACGCTCTATGGCGTTCGCGAAGGTCCATGGGTTCTGCACTGGGGCCTGAACGGCGGCCAGGCCGAGAGATCCGCGGCACCTGCAGGCGGGGAGGTACGCCTCTATGATTTGAGCCAGGATCGAGCTCAAAAAAACGACCTCGCAACCGCCGAACCCAAACGAGTGGAGCAGCTCAAGCGGCTGATCTCCGAAGAATTGGCGCGCCTGGAATCCCAGGCCCCGCGCCAGAAGTCGCGCAGTGGTTGGGGCACCCGCGCCTTGCTCGAAGCCATCGGCTACGCCTCCGGAGAAGACGAATAAGCGCTCTGGCTCAGTCCTCGCCCGCGTAGCCCAGAGCCTTGAGTCGCGCACGCTCCTCAGCGGAGAGCTGCAGAACCGTATCGGCATCTAGGAGGCGTTGTCGAACCGTCGCCATCAGGTCCAGTAGATCCGCCGACAGGCTCGGAGCGTTGCCGGGACCCGAGAGATCTCGGGTCTCACCACCATCCGTGTCCAAGTCGTAGACCCACGAGGCGACCTGCTCGCCCTCCTGCTCCGTGGGCAAGATCCACTTCACGCCGCCGTGGGTCACGGCCCAGTCGTTGAACCCACCCACCTTGCGGGTCTGAAAGGTGAACACGGGCGCGGCCTCGGAACGTCCCCCTAGGTCACGGCCCATCCAACTTGGGTGCGGCGCGACGCCCACGAGCCCGGCCGCCGTTCGCGGCAAATCGATAAGGCTCACATGATCGGATATGGACTCGGGTGCAATTCCCGGTCCGTGCACAAGGAAGGGCACCTGGCTCTGCTCTTGCCAAACGGCACTGCCGTGCCCGAAGGACCCGTGCTCGCCGAAGGCCTCGCCATGGTCGGAAATAAAAACGTGCAAGCCGTGGTCGGGGTATCCGCGCTCATCGAGTGCATCGAGCCAGCGCTGAAAACCCAGGTCGAGGTCCGCTGCGCCGCCCCGATAGAGATCCTCGAAGGCCTTGACCTTGTGCGCGCCGGACTCGTGCGTGGGCACACCCCGCTGCATGTCTTGGGTCACCGACACCAGACCGGGGATCACGGCGTCCTGGTTCTCGGCGAAGGGGTAGTCCTCGGACAGACGCGCGCGCGTTGCCGCGCTCACGTCGTAGGGGGCGTGCACGGCGTAAGTGTGCACCAGGAGAAACAGGGGGCGGCCGTCGTCCCGATCCAGTAGGTCCTCGGCGCGCTCGAGAGTGTGCGCGAGGCCCAGGGTGTGCTCTTCGAACCACTCAAACCCCTGGGCCATGCCGAAGCTGGCGGAGAGGTAGGCGCCCTCAGTTACGGCCGCCGTGCGATAGCCGGCGGCTCGCAGGTGCTCCGCCAAAGTCCAGGCTGCGGACGGGAGCACGTCCGTCTCGGTCAGGACGCCCAACTGGGGAGGATAGAGGGCGCTAAAGAAGGCCGCGTGGGCCGGGAGGGTCCAGGTGGCCGGAGACTGGGCCTGCAGGTAGCGGCGGCAGCCATCCGCGTAGCGATTGAGGTTCGGAGTCAGCGACGGATCCCCTCCCCAGGCGGCCATGTTGTCGGCGCGGAAGGTGTCGGCGATGAAGAGCACGAGATCCGGTGATGCGGAACCCCAGGCTCGAGCTGCGGGCTGACCGATGGCGGCGGGCGTGAGGCGAGGGGCGAGCACGGCCGCCAGACACAGTGGGCCGCGCGCTTCCAGAGTGAGGGGCGTGTTCGAATCGAGGTCCGCGGGCAACTCGACCCGATGTTGGACCGGAGCAGGCAGAGCCGCCAGAGGTTGGCGGACGCTCAGTAATTCCCGCGACCCACTACGCAGGATGAATTGGACTTCGGCGGCGTTACCGTTTTCTTCGCCAACCCCGCGTCCCATGGCCACGGTGGAAAAGCGCAGGACCCGATCCCCGCCTGCGCTCGCGCCCAAGGGCACGGGAGTTCCGGGGAAGAAGGTCATGCCATCGGCGGTGACGCCCCCCACGCGGATGCGGCTGCGTCCATCGGATTCCCAGGCTAGGGGGACGGGCTCTTCCAGCCGCAGGCCGTCGGGCGGAACCTGACCTTCGGGGATGGCGAGCAAAACCCGTGAGCCCACCATGCAGGCCCCGGCTCCATCGCGCGCCTTGGCGAGCAGGCTCCGTAGATCACTCGGCACGGCGGCCTCGCCCAACTCGTCGAGCCGTCGTTGGTGGCCCGGGTCAAGTCGCAGACGCGGCAACTCGAAGTCGCCCTTGCTCAAGCTCGCCGGTTCGGCACCGCCGGGTGTAGATTGCGCGCCCAGGGGACGGGATGCCCAGAAGAGGCCATGCCCCAGAGGCATCCATGCGGACGCGGGCAGTTGAACGGCCAGGCGCAGAGTTGAACCATCGCCACGCTCCCACTCGACTTCATTGCCGGCCCATGCGAGTCCGTCGAGGTCCTCGCTTGCGGGCAGGCCGACCTCGTGTCCCTGGGACAGAAGCGTCCAAGTCCCACTCGGCGCATCGTCTCCGCAAGCGCAGAGGACAAGCCCGACCGAGGCCAGCAACGGGATCCGGTGGAAGAAGCGGGGAAGCATGGGGACAGTATCGGTTGGAGCTTCGTCCGGAGCCAAGCCCCAAGAGCAGTCGCTTGGCCTAAATCACCCCCGAAGCCGGCGTCGCACCTCGTCCAGATGGGCCGGACGGGTGTGGCAGCAGCCTCCGATGAGGGTGGCGCCGGCGGCGACCCAGACCTGCACGGCGTCGGCGTAGGCCACCGGATCCAGAGCGCGCGAGTCCATGGCCTCGGGGTCCAAGGGATCGAAGGGTCCGGGCAGGGCGTCCACAGCATTGGCATACCCGCCCACGGGGCCATCCGTCAGTTGCGCCAGGCGCGGGATGGCATCGGTGATCAGGTTGGCCGCGCAACAGTTCACAAGGTGCGCCTGCACCGGAAGATGCGCGGCTTGGGCGAAGACCTCCTCAAGGGTCTCACCACTCGGCAAGAGGCCCGGGCGATTGCCCTGCAGGCTCCAACTGAGCCAGACATCGCAACCGCTCTCCAGGGAAACCTCGGCGGCGACGACAGCCTCGCGACCCAAGGAGAAGGTCTCGCACAGAAGCAGATCAGCGCGCGGGGCCAGAATATCTACGAGACGCGAATAGTCGCGACGGAGCTCGCCCTCGAGCGCCACGAGGTCGGCGCGATAGCTGGTGTCCAGGGGAGGAACGGAGGCGGCGATGCGCACCTCTTGCCCCGACTCATCCCGCGCACGCTCGGCCAAGTCGAGTGCCAGTAAGGACAACTCCTCGACCCGATGTCCCATCCCTTCGCGGGCCAGGAGTGCTGGTGTCACGGCGTAGTTGCAGGCCGTCACCACCTGCGCCCCGGCGTCGATGTACTCCCGGTGCACGGCCACAACTTCGTCCGGAGCCTCGATCAACGCCTGGGCCGACCAGATGGACTCCCGATGGCAAGGCACCTCCACCCCTCGCTCACGCAGCTCCGTGCCGGTGCCGCCGTCCAGCAGAATTACATCGATCGCATCCACGCCTCATAGCCTAGCACCCTGGCAGCCGCAGCACCCTTCACTTGCAGGCGAGCACCTGGATCGACTCCCCGCGCAGTCGCCAGCGCGCGGCGAGCCCGAAGGGCAGCTTCACCAGTTCCTCGACCCGCCGGGCGATGCGGCCCAGGCGCGGCGCGGCGTTGGGACGCAGGTGAACACGGTGGGAGCGCATCCAGAGCGGTGTGAGACCCGCACCCATGCACAGTCGCTTCAGGGTATCCGGGGTATAGATACAGGCATGCATGGCCGGATCGTAGAGCTTCCACTTCTCTTCCAGAAAGCGCCGGGTGTAGGAGTCGTAGTTGACCGTGTCGAGGAACACGACGCCCCCTGGACGCAGAACACGTGTGGCCTCGGCCAGGGTGCGCGTGGGCGACCAGAGGTGTTCGAAGACCGCGTTTGAGTAGAGGGCGTCGAAGTGATCCGAAGGAAGCTCGGCGACTTCGAGGGTACACGCGTGCACCTGGAGTCCGCGTTCGCTGCGCGCATACTCGGCGCATGCCGCGACGGGCTCGATACCCACCGGACTCCAACCCGCTGAGCGCGCGGCGTGCAGGAAGCCTCCCACGTTGGAGCCGATCTCCAACAGGTTGCCCCCTCCGCGATAGGGCTCGAGCACGGAGAGCCTGCGCCCGTAGCGTCGCTGTTTCGCCGGCGTGTAGCTCTTGGCCGCATACTCCTCCAATGAGGCCTCGAATGCGTCCGCATTGCGCTGATCCCACTCCTCCTGCGAGTAGTCCCCGAACACAAAACCACAGGCCAGACAGCGCCGATAGTCGGCGCCGTTCTTGCTGAGGAGCGCCTCGCTGGACGATCCCTGACAAAGGTCGCACGCGCGTGTTGGAGCCTGCCCTGATTGCGTTTGGTGTGAGGTCATCAGAAGTCCACGGTACGGTCAAACAGTGCCTGGGCCGACCAGATG
>JAPKBO010000317.1 GCA_028823395.1 Planctomycetota bacterium
GTTGGGTCGAATTCTATCTTTTACAATATTATGTACCATTACGAATCAATAATTTACGGTGTATCAATATAGCTGATCGGTGGGGAAACACCGCCTCCTTCGACGCGTAGGCGGGATGATCTCGAGGGCTGCAAGGCGCTCACGCTGCCCCCCGTTCCGGCGTGCCCAAAATGAGAGAAATCGTCATGCAGCCCCAATCGATCCATGATCTGGCACCCGTCGATCTGCCACCACACCCCCGCGTATTCGTCACTGGAGAAGGCTTGCAGTGGTGTCGTTCACTGACCGAGGGAGCCGTCTGGGCCCGAGCCGCGTTGAGCCGCCTGCTAGAGGCGGCCGATGCGCCGTGTGAATGGGGCGAGCCCGTGCGCCCCGATCATGGGACGGAGATGCTGAACCACGCCTTCCGCCAGATTCTCGCCTTCCATCTTACTGGCCGAGGGTCGTACCGCGATTCGGCTCTCGCGGCATTCAGGCGAGTCGCGGAGGCCTATCTGCGCTGGCCACTCGTGGACGACCACACGCGTGGGGCCGCCTATGGACTGGGCGAATCCAGGTTTACCATTGCGCTGGCCCGAGTCTACGATCTGCTCGCGTCGGAGGGCCTCGCCGATGCCGACCGCGAGCTGTTCCTGCAGGCTCTGGCCCTCACCCAGGAGACCACCGACCGGTGCCGTCATACGACCTGCGGAAATCACAACACCTGGAACCTCGTTGCCCGCCTTGCGGCAGGCCTGTCGAGCGGCGAGACCAGTCTCGTGCGCGACGCGCTCGATGGCTGGACGTTCAACGGCGTACCCCGCTACGGTCTCATACACCAGCTTCGACATGACATCCTGTCTGACGGGCTGCACTGGGAACGCACGCCCGGATACCATTTCTACACCCTGATGGCGCTGACGAGTGCGGCCACTATGCTGGCCAACGCAGGCGTGGACATCTGGCACGCCGAGTTGCCCGCCCAAATGAGGGATGACGGACACGACTTGCATCGGGCGTACGGACCAGAAGGGGGCAAGTGTTTGAAGGCTGCTTTCGACGCCCCATTTTACGCTACGCTGGGCAATGGTGACTTCAGCCTGCTCCACGACTCGGGGCTGTCGAACTTGCGGGGGGTGTGGATATGGGGCCCGCTCTACGAGCTTGCGTACCAGGCCTATGGCGATCCGAAGTACGCGTGGCTGCTGGCCCGGATCGAGCGGGAATACGCGGACTGGCCCGGGCGGAAGTATCCGCACCTACCCATGTCACTGCAGTCCCCGTCAGGCGAGTGGGATTTTGTCCTGTTGAAAGACGCCGAGCACCCGTCGGGGCATTTCTCCCTTGCAGAGGACTGCAGCATCTCCCTAGCGGGGGTGCACCGCCAGGGCTGCACGCTATTCCCGGTGACGGGGGTGTCGATACTGAGAAGTCGGCCGGAGGATGCGACCGGCACCGCCGTGCAGATGTTCTGGGGACCGCACAGCGCCGGGCATCAGAGCCCTGCGGCGCTGTGCCTGGACCTGTATGCCAACGGCCGCTGTCTGAGCGCGTCCCCACAATCGGCCGGGTACGAGGATCCGCTGCACCTGACCTGGCTGCGCTCGACGATCGCTCACAACACGGTGACCGTGGATGGGCGACCGATGGTCCCTTATGACAGGGACGCCGATTCGATTTGGAAAACGGACAAGGCGCGAGGTATAGCGTCCGACGGGGTTCTGGAGCTGTTCCAGCCGGAAGGCCTCTTCAAGGCGTGCCGAGCCTCGAATGAGGTCGTGTACCCGGGAATACGGCTGGACCGAACGCTGGTTCTCACCGACCGCATTGTCCTGGACCTGTTTCGGGTCGTCGGAGCAGGCCCGCACCGATACGACTACGCGATGCATATTCTGGGGACGCCGACCGCAGCGACGGAGAGTCAGGGCGGAGTGCCCTTCCGGGACGCCGGGTATCGCCACCTGGAGAATGTGAGGGCGATCAGGGCGCCGACCGGCGCCGCGGATCTCGCCTGGGAGACAGCGTGCGGTCAGCTGCGCGCCGTGGTGCAAGCCGGTGACGGATCCGAGTTCATACTTGCCGATGATCCGGTTTCAGAAGAAGTGCAGGCCCTGGGCGCACTGGAGCCAATCCCCCGTCCGAGTACGCTCCTTGTTCGGTCCAGCGGAGACCAGGCGATGTTTATCTCGCTGTGGAGCACGGAGGCCCATGACTTGGACATGACCGTCGAAGACGGCCGTGCCGATGGGGATGTCGCGGTGAAAACGCGGATCGGATCGCAGATGGAGCGATGGCATCTGCCGTGGGCCGCAGAGGAGGTGACCCACGAGCAGCTTGCGGATAGTCTCGAGCATATCGAGCAGACCTGAGCGGCGGCTGGAGGCAACGCCGCCCACGCTGATTACGGCGGATGTATTGTTACCAATAATGACGAAGAGGTACTTCAGCAAGCCTCAT
>JAPKBO010000318.1 GCA_028823395.1 Planctomycetota bacterium
TTCCAGACGACGTTCAATTCTCTCGGCGGTGGCCAAGCGTGGGGCATGGGCTCTGATAGTTCAGCGGTAGCTGGGGCGGACAGCCAGGGTGCGTTCCTTTGGACCGTCGCCGGTGGCTATCAGGCACTCGGCGCCACCGGTGGTGTGGGCGTATCCGATGACGGTACGACCCTGCTTGGAAACATGATCTCGGGCGGCCAAAGCGTGGCCGGCATCTGGAACAGCGGCGGCTGGATGTCGCTTGGGGGGATAGGAGGGAGTTCAGGCACCAGCACCAGCACGGCATACGGTCTCTCCGGCAGCGGTAATGCTGCGGTTGGTCTTGCATGGGTCAACGCAGGCCAGGCAGCGGCGTTCTACTGGACCTCCGTTGGAGGAATGGCGGCCCTTCCGCAGTTGGGTCCCAATAGCTCACGAGCTAGTGGTATTTCGCGTGACGGAAATTTCGTTGGAGGCTTCGACGAAGCGTCCAACGGCTCTCGCCGCGCCGCAGTGTGGGACGTGACAAACTATCCCGCAGTGACTGAGCAGCTAATTTTGGTCTCATCAAGCAACCCTTCGGGCGCAGGTGAGGTAAACGGGATGAGCGCGGGCGCTCAGTACGTTGTTGGCTCAGAAAACAAGGCCGGCTTTGTGTGGGACGCCGTCAATGGGACCACCAATTTTGGGCTTCTGTCCGGTTCGTCAGGGGGGTTCGATTCCGGCTGGGCCAGTGGAGTGAGCGACGATGGACAGATTGTCGTCGGCGGCTTCCGCTTCTTCCCCTTCCCCCTTGTTGCCACCATCTGGACTCCGACCGGTGGGCTGCAGGACCTCAAGGTCTATCTGCAGGCTGCGGGTGCGACAAACGTGGCTGGCTACGAGTTACACAATGCGACCTCCATCTCTCCCGATGGTTCGTTGATCCTGGGCTATGGCCGCGATCTCTCCAACAACCAGTCCATCTGGTGGCAGGCCGAACTCGGCGGCGGCGGCGGCAACTGCAACGTCGTGTTTTGTGATACTGACGTCAACAACGTTGGCGATGTGACCCTGAGCACGTGTGACTGCTCGGCCGGCTCCATAACCTTAGACCTGAGCACCAGCTTCACGGGTCAATTCGCCTACCCGCTTGTGGGGCTGGGGACGACGGCTGTGACTCCCACGGGTGTCTCTGAACTGTGCCTCGCCGGTTCGACGATTGGGCGCTACACCAAGGATGCCGGAGCCATCAGTGGTTCGGGGACCTTCAGCGTCGACCTGTTGAATGCGACCTCCGCCCCTGGCGGTGGCGTACCCACTATTGGTGGGTCTCTGTGCAACGGCAACACCTGGCGCTTCCAGTACTGGCACCGCGCCGGCATGAATCCCTCGCGCTTCTCGAAAGGGATTGCCGGACTAATCAACTGACATTCATTTAGCGGCACTAGAAAGGCCGCTCCTTCAGTTCCGAGTTGGTGGGGGTTCATGATGGCAGGGAGTAGGGTGACGCTCTCCCAAGGGGTAGAGTGTGAGCATGGCTAAGCGCATCGACTTCTATTACCACCGCGGCAGCTGAACTAGCTGCAAACGCGCCGACGCTGCTCTTGAGGGCGCCGGCACAACCATTCGTGGAATGGTTGACGCCCGTAAGGAACGCTTCGGTTCGGGCGAGTTGGGCCCGATCTTTAAAGGAGCGCGGCGTGTCTTGGCCTGCAAGGGCAAGAAGGTACAGGAGTTCGACATGCGCTCTGCAGCGGTCACGGACGAGGTTCTTGAGGCAGCGGTCTTGGGCCCTTCTGGAAATCTGCGCGCGCCGACACTGAGAACCGGAAGCACGGTCGTAGTGGGCTTTCATGCGGAAGTCTACGCAGACCTGTTCGGGTGAACTCGGCTGCTGCCATCCGTCAGAGCCTAGTCTTCGAGAACAATCATCGGTCGGGCTTCCGTGCTAGTCGGCGATCCAGCGACGAACTCTCGAAAGTCCTCAATGAATGAGAGTATGTCCAGGCCCATGTAGTGAGGAGTCACTGCCAAGGCCGTCGACTCCATGCGCTCTGTTCCCTGAGCCCCAAGTCTCTCTACCCCAACCGGTTGCCGCATACGGACTTTTAGCGCGGCAGCCGTGCACTGGATCAGACCCTGAATGAACTGAGCTTGGGGCCGGTCGTGCTTGGACTTGTGCCAGAGTGATTCCCAGGCCTCATGGGCTTCCCATAGGTAGCCCGCGTTGTACAGGTCCACTCCGAATAGGTACGGAGCGCAGGAGTCCCAGTCGTCGGGAGGGCAGGTCTCGACCTTCTCTTCCTCTCCGGTTTGGTAAGAGTGGCCCTCGGGGTCTCGAGTCGGGTGGGGCGCGGCCCCGGGTAGGTAAGCGTAGGCCGGGAACGGCACATCGGGAAGGTGTCGGGGAGGGGTACTCACGAGAGGATGCTACCGAACCTGGGCGCTCTCACCACACTGCACTTGGGT
>JAPKBO010000109.1 GCA_028823395.1 Planctomycetota bacterium
CTAGTCCAGCACCGCTATCACTGCACGCCTGCGCCCTGTCGGGTTGAACTCGATGGAGATCGGGCCGAGGTGTATTTCGACGAGCCTGAAATTTCGGTCAGTCCCGGTCAGGGGGCGGCCTTCTACCACGCAGATCGCCTGCTCGGCGGTGGCTGGATCCGTTCCACCGTGCGCAGCGGGACCTCTAAGGCTTCCCTTCCGGATCCCAGTCGTGCGCGCACCTGAACGGTCCCGCGGGAGTACGACCCTCGAATTGACCCTGCTGGCGGGGGCCATCGCCTCACTGACCGTGGCAACGATTTTGGCGCGGCCCGCGGTTGAGGGTGCAGCGGCTCCTGCGCTTCCGGGCCTGCGGGCTATCTGTTTGGATGCATCGGCTTCGGCCACGGCCCCGCGCCCCCAATGGCCTCGGCAGGTCGGGCGCTTCTTACGTAAGCAGTGTGCCCTAGCTCAGGCTGAGGGAAATGAGGTCCTGCTTGTCGAGTACGCCGCCAGCGCCCAGCGCATTTTCGGTCCGGGCTCGCCCGAGGAACTGTTGGCGCACTTGGACGGCCGGCAGACGCTTCTGGTCCCGGGAGAAAGGGTCGCCGCCAACGCGATCAGTAGCGCAGGTTCACACCTGGCCGAGGCCCTGGAGGTCATGACACCGAATTTGCTGGACCCTCAGCGCACCGAGCAGATCTTGGTTCTGCATGGCGATGGCACCTACACCGCCGCCGACCCGGCTCCGGCCCTGGAACTCCTGGCGCGCGGAGGTGTGCAGGTGGAGTGGGCGGACCTGGATCCGCCCACTCGTGTACGCCTCGGTATCGAAGAGATCTACCTGCCCCCCTCGGTGGCTGCCGGCGCTCCCTCGGCCGCCCGTGTTGAGCTCTACTGGCAACTCGCCGGCGATGGAGGTGCTGCACGTTTACCTCAGCTGAATTGGTCCCTGTCCGGTCCTGGCGGAACGGCGCACGGCATGGCTCAACCTGAACTTCCTCCCAGCGCCAGCACGGAGACGGGAAGCCGCCTGCGCTGGTCGATCCGTTTAGACATTCCCCCTCGTCATGCGGGATCCCATCAGTTTCGGGTTCGGGTGGCTCCGGCTGGAACTCCGGCAGGAGAGTTGTCCAACGGTTCTTCCGCTCTGGGATTGGGAGACCAGCGCGGTGCCGCGTGGCTGAACGTGGGGCAGCGGTTGCGGCTGGCCATCGTGCAGCGCGAGGATGCCCCAGCACTCGCGCCGGGCTGGCTTGCTCTCTCTCAGCAGGGCTTGGACGTGCGCTCCGTGCACGCGGACCAGCTGCTGGGCGTGCTCTCAGAGGTGGATGCCGTTGTGACTCTCGACGTGGGACCAGCCGAGCTCCCGGGCCATGCCATGCGGGCCTTCATCGATTCCGGCGGTGGTTGGCTGGCCACGATTGGCTGGCACTTTCTGGGGTCCTGGAGCCCGGCAAACGAGGCTCAGGCGGGAGATCTTTCGGGACTTCTCCCCCTCGATCCGGGAAGTGAAGGGGGCACGGAGAGGGACGTGGTGCTCCTGGTGGATGGCTCGGGCTCTATGGCGGGAGAGCCCTTTGAGCGAGTGCGCGAGGCGCTCTTCGAGCTAGTACCCGCCGCCTTGCCCGTGGACCGACTCGAATTACGCTTCTTCAATGAGTCCTTGGGGCCCGTTGAATTCCGTAGCACAGGGCAGACGCCAGCGGAGCGGCGCAGGGAGCTCTCGCCGCTCTTGAATGCGGCTGTTCCCCATGGCGGCACCGACATTCTCTACGCCCTCGGTCAGCTGTCGGAGAGTCGGCGCAGGACCGATGCCTCGGGTCTGGTTCTACTGCTCTCGGACGGGCGCTCCACCGCCGTCTCTGCCTCGGCTGGAGCCGAGGTGCGTGCGGCCCTCACCCGCTCCCGACTAGACCTCTCCGTCTTGGCCGTCGGTGAACACGGCGATCGCGGGTGTCTGCCTTCCTTGTTGACCCACGGTGAGGAGTTGATCGAGGCCGGAGATCTGAGTTCTCTTGCTGATCTCCTCCAGCGCGAGGTCAACCAGCGACGTGTGCGCATCGACCCCGAGCAGATTGCAATTGCCGGAACACCCAAGGACCCTCTCTTTCGTGATGTGCTCGCGGCACAGCAGACCGGTGGCGCCGAACTCCTAGCGGTGCCCACCTGCGCTCAAGCGGAATGGGGCGCAGAATCGGAACCTCTGTGGGTGACCCAGCCAGAAGGCGAACCCCTCTTGGCTGTGAAGCGTCACGGCCAAGGGTGGGTGGGGGCCCTGGCTACAACTCCCGCGCCCGGCTGGGCGCCCGACCTATTGAATGCCCCGGGTGCTTTGACCCCTTTGCTCATGGCGTTGGCCAAAGGGGGAGTGGACCGTAGCGCAGAGGTGCGGCTTAGGAATGAAAACGGCGAGTTGGTCTTGGAGCATGTTCCCCTGGCCTGGCCCGAACCCCTCACTTGCGAGTTTTGGCCGCCCCTCGGCGAGGCGATCCAGTGGGTCTCTAAATCCACGGCGTCGAGTTTATTGAGGGTGGGTGTGGGGGGCAGCAGCCTGGATCCCCGGCGGCGACGCACGGGGCCGGTTCCTGAAGAGTTGGCGGCCTTCCCGCGTGGCACGCTCATGGAGGCGCGGATTATGGGGGCCGGAGGGCTCCTGGCCAGCGTGCCCTACCTGGCTCCGGGTCCGGCGGAGTGGTCGGGCGTTTCCCCACGGGTGTCCCGGGACCTGCCTGGGGCCGGCCCCGCACCGGTTCTGCCACGACCCGCTCCTCATCCGCTCGCGGCCTGGTTCCTGGGGATGGGTCTCGCTTTGGGCTTCGCGGCGGGCTTGGCACCATTACGGCGCCTCTGGTCCCGCTGAGATCTGCACCTTTGGGGCGACTTGCGTCAAGGAATAGGGGGGTAGCGGCCGATAGGGGGGGTAAGGATCCCGATCTGGGATACCTCTGCATCCACCGATTCAAAGAGAGCGCACGTGTCTTCGAAACAGTCCACCAATCTGCAGGCCCGTTCTATTTCTGCCGGCTCTTGCAAGGCGGGGACCCGCGGGCTGCTGCTCGCTTTGTCCAGCGTCATGTTGGCCGCCTGCGTCACCACGGGTACCGGCTCGATTTCGCCCGCTGACAGCGACAGCATTTGGGTGCAGCCCACGCCGCAGTTTCGGCGCAAGCTCGTCGAGCAGGCGGACAGGGTGCCCTACATTCAGAGGACCGAAGAGATGGTGGAGATCATCCGTTTCTTCGTCCAAGCGCGTGAATCGGCATACGATCTCTTGTTGGAAATGGCAGCGAGCCCTCACCCGAAGGTCGTGGGCACAGCCCTTGCCGCTTTGGGGGAGACGCGGGACGAGCGCCTGGCGCCCTACGTCGCTGCTGTAGATTTGCGCGTCGGAGGCGGCCGTCAGCTGCAATACGAGCGTGCGCGTTGCCTGGTTAAATTGGGGGATTGGTCTGAAATGTCCATCTTGATTTCTGGTTTGCGGGACGACGACTTGTGGAGCCGGGCGCTTTGCGCCAAGGCTCTCCGGGACGTGACCCATCTGTCTCATGGGTTCTTTCCCGATGGAGACGAAGGTGAGCGCGAGGTGGCGGTGCAGGCTTGGGAGGCCTGGCTGGTGGCCCGCGAGGCGGACCTCTACTAGAAGCTGGCGCTGGCTCAGTTGCCTGCCGGAGGATCTGCAGGCACCCGCTGCATAAGCCTCACCAACTCTCTCAGTCGCGGTTCGTTCCAGAGGCCGCGCATGTCTTCGTCCTCGAGCAAGTGGTCGGGATCGTCGTAGCCCAAGGATACGGCTCGCTCCAACGTGTCCAAGGCTGGATCGATGCGACCCATCAGTGCCAGGGAGCAGGCGAGGTTGTATTGCACCGTGGCATCCTCCGGCATCAGCCGTGCGAGCTCCTGATCGACCTGCAGTCCCTCACCGTAGCGCTGCATCCGGGTGTAGACGTGCCCCAACTCGACGAGAGCGTCCAGATTGTCGGGCTGCCTATGGGTCGCAGCGCCATAGAACTCGGCCTCGAACTCCAGGCCGACTGTGGTCAGCCGTTCCTGAATGCGGGGAGAGATGGGAAAGGGATCGTCCATAGGAGGCCCCCAGGATAGCAGGCTTGGGGATCATAGTGCTCAGGGACTGGAGAACCGGGGCCGAGCATCCCATGCTATGGATGCCCGCGGCCCTGTGAGGTGTGCTGACCGCCCCTCCTCGCGCCGAGAGAGCTTCCTTTAATGAGGACATCCATGGAAATCTACTTCTGCGATATCTGTAACGAGTCGGTCCCTGACTCCGACCTTCAAGCTGGGCTGGCCTATCGGCGCAAGGATCGCGTGATCTGTCTCTCGTGCGATACGGCCATGGGGGGCAATACAGATGAAGGCGGCGAGGTGCCTCTGGCGGCCTCGGTTCCCGGATTCGCAGGAGGTCCGTTCAGCGTGGAAGCTCCACCCCTGGCGAGTGGCACCATGCCCATCAGCCCATCGACTCCTGGGGCGCCCCCCGCCGTAGCGAATCCGGTTGCCCCTGGAGGTGCAGGGGCGGGCGGAGTCGTCGTGGGTATGCTTGCCCTGGTTTTCGCTGCTCTGGGTCTTTGGGCTCTGCTCGACCGGGTTGAAGCTCTCGGAGCCGAACAACGGGACGGGCGGCGCGCCCTGGAGGCGGATCAGCGCGAGGCCAGACGTGTGCATGACACATTCGTGGCCGGTATGGGCGAGCGCATCTTGCGTGCCCAGCAGGAGGTGCACGACAAAGAGGTCACCTTGCGTGTGCCGCTGGAGGGGGATATTCAATCCCTGACGGCGAATCTGGCCCTTTCTGTTGAGCGGGAAGCCGTCGCGGCGGGTGACGTGCGGGCCCTGCGCGGGAAGCTGGAGTCCCAGCAGGCAGCCGGCGGGAAGCGGCTCCAGGGGTTCCAGGACACCCTTATCGAGGTTGAAAAGAACCTCAGCTTCTACAAGAACCGTGTGATCGAGCTCGAAGAGAATCTGCGCGTCCTGTCCGCTGGCGGCTTGGCCGTTGGGCCGGGGGCAACCACTCCCTCCGGAGCGACTAAGACCTGGACCACCTATCTACCGGACCTGCAGCACGCCAATGGCGGTCTGCGGCTGGAGGCGGTCTATGCACTGGGTGAGGTGGGGGATTCAGACGTCGTGCCGTACCTCACGCCCATGCTGCAGGACGAGGACCTCTTCGTGCGCATGGCGACCGCGCGTATGCTCGACGAGTTGGGGGTGAAGTCCGCCGTGCCTGCGCTGATCGAAGCGCTGGACGATGTGCAGGGCGCCGTGCGCGAGGCCGCTGTGGTGGCCTTGCGTCGCATCACGGATGAGAACCAGGGCTTCAATCCCGTGGGGTCGGATGTTGATCGCGCCAAGAAGCTCAAGGCCTGGCGGGATTGGTGGAAGCGTAAGGGCGACGATTTCCTGACGGGGCGCTGACGTTTCCTGGGACGATTCCAAGTCTGAATCACCACAGGGGGGGCGCGGGACATTATAATGGTCGGCTTCAAATCCTAGCCCGCCCCTATCCCCTCGTTCGCAGTACCCCGATTCACATGTCCAAGATCCAAGTCAAGAACCCCATAGTCGAGCTGGATGGGGACGAGATGACTCGCATCATCTGGGCGTTCATCAAAGAACGTCTGATTCTGCCTTACCTGGACGTGGATCTGCGCAGCTTCGACCTCTCGATTCAAGAGCGTGACGCCACCGACGACCAGGTGACAGTGGATGCTGCCATGGCCATCCTGGAGCATGGCGTGGGCGTTAAGTGCGCGACCATCACCCCGGACGAGGACCGCGTTGAGGAGTTCGGCTTGAAGAAGATGTGGCGCTCTCCCAATGGGACCATTCGCAACATCCTTGGCGGCACCGTGTTTCGCGAACCCATCATGTGTAGCAACGTGCCGCGACTTGTCCCCGGCTGGACCCAGCCCATCGTGATCGGGCGCCATGCTTTCGGCGACCAATACCGCGCCACCGATTTCCTTGTCCCCGGCCCGGGCAAGTTGACCATGAAATTCGAGCCCGCTGACGGTGGCGAGGCCAGCGAATACGCCATCTATGAATTCGAGGAGGCCGGGGTGGCCATGGGGATGTACAACCTCGACGAATCCATCCGCGGGTTTGCTCGTGCCTGCATGAACTATGGCCTCCAGCGCGGTTGGCCCGTGTACCTGTCCACCAAGAATACGATCCTGAAGGCCTACGATGGACGCTTCAAGGATCTGTTCGCTGAGGTGTTTGAGGCCGACTTCAAAGAGAAGTTCGAGGCCGCTGGCATCTCTTACGAGCACCGATTGATCGATGACATGGTGGCTGCCGCGCTTAAGTGGAATGGCGGATTCGTCTGGGCCTGTAAGAACTACGATGGCGACGTGCAGTCCGATACCGTCGCTCAGGGCTTTGGTTCCCTCGGTTTGATGACCTCCGTGCTCATGACGCCGGATGGCGCGACCGTGGAGGCTGAGGCCGCTCACGGAACGGTGACGCGCCACTATCGTCAGCATCAACAGGGCAAGGAAACTTCGACCAATCCCATCGCGTCGATCTTTGCATGGACCCAGGGCCTCTCCCATCGCGGCCGTATGGATGAGACCCCCGAGGTCGTTCAGTTTGCCGAGACTCTCGAGAAGGTCTGCGTGGACACGGTGGAATCAGGCTTCATGACCAAGGATCTCGCGCTGCTTGTTGGCGGCGACCAGGGCTACCTGACGACCCAGCAGTTCATGGCCAAGCTCGACGAGAACCTGCAGGCGGCCCTCGACCTACAATCGGTCTGAGGGAGGTTCGGCAAGGAGAGGGAGGAGGCGCGCCGCCGCCACACGTGTTTTCCCGTGTGACGGCGACGCCGGACGATCAGCTCGCCCTTTTCTTTCCCCCAGTCCCCGGGGGCAGGACTCTGGGTGCATGTGGCTGGTCTCCGTGAGAGGCAGGCGACCTTCGAAAAATAGCCTGTTTTGAAGCCGGAGGCGGGCTGTTCTAGGGTTGTGGTCTTTATCGGCGGCCATCGCCCCTGCGGATCGTCTCAGTACCCCACATCTGGGCTTCTCGGTCTGGGCTTGGGAGTGACGAGGCACTACCCTGACTCTCGGTACCCCCTGCGGAACCCGCCCATGAGCAACATCCCCCAGCGCAAATTGACCGTCGTCGGAGGCGGATACGTGGGCTCCACATGTGCCCACCTCGCGGCCATGAAAGACTTGGCGCGCGAGATCGTGCTAATTGACGTGGTTCCAGATCGGCCGCAGGGCATTGCTCTGGACCTCAATCAATCTGCTGCCGTGGAGGGATTCCAGAGCGAGATTATCGGCACCAACGATCCAGAGGACACTTACGACTCGGATGTGTTCATCGTTACGGCCGGCCGGCCGCGCAAGCCCGGCATGAGTCGCTCGGATCTCCTTGAGGTCAACGGCAGCATCGTGACCGAAGTCGCGGCGAGCATTCGCCGTGGTTCACCGGACGCAGTGGTCATCGTTGTGACCAACCCCCTGGACTCCATGGTCACCCTGATGCGTGCGCAGTTGGGTTTCCCCGCTAAGCGAGTGATCGGCATGGCTGGCGTCCTGGACTCCGCGCGCTTTTGCTGGTTCATTGCCAAGGCCACGGGTTGCTCTGTTCAGGACGTGGACGCGATGGTGCTTGGCGCTCACGGCGACTCCATGGTTCCTATGCCGACATATTGCACCGTGAATGGTGTGCACCTACTCGACCTCGTCTCCAGTGATGAGGTACATGCCATGGCGGACCGCACGCGCAAAGGTGGTGCGGAGATCGTCTCTCTGCTCAAGACCGGGAGCGCCTGGTACGCCCCCGCGTCGGCAGCCGTGGCCATGGCCGAGTCCATATTGAACGACGCCGACCGCCTGCTGCCCTGCGCTTGCCTCTTGAACGGCGAGTACGGTCACGAGGGCCTCTACATGGGCGTGCCCGCCATCCTCGGGAGTGGGGGGGTGAAGAAAATCGTGGAGGTTCCCCTGAACAACGAATCCCGTGCCGCCCTGCATCGCACAGCGGACAGCATTGCCACCGACGTACAGGCCATGCGCGACCTGGGCCTCCTCTAAGACTGCGCACTACTTTTCATGAGCACCCGCACCGAATCTGACTCCATGGGCCCCATCGAGGTTGCTGATGACCGTCTCTGGGGAGCGCAAACCCAGCGTAGTCTGGGCAACTTCAAAATCGGCGGGCAGCGCTTCACGAGGCCGATGATTCGTGCCCTCGGAGTGGTCAAGAAGTGCGCAGCTCAAGCGAACATCGAGCTGGGGGACTTGGATTCTCTGGCCTCTGAGGCACAGGGAGCACTTTTGCAAGCGGCTGATGAGGTCATCGCTGGCGACCACGATGTGATGTTCCCTCTGGTTGTGTGGCAAACCGGCTCCGGCACCCAGACCAACATGAATGCCAACGAGGTCATCTCCAACCGGGCCATTCAATTGCTGGGGGGAGAGTTGGGCTCCAAGGATCCGGTGCATCCCAACGATCACGTCAACTGCGCCCAGTCGTCCAACGACTCGTTCCCCACGGCGATGCACGTGGCCGCCGCCGAGGAATTCCAGAGTCGGTTGGTGCCGGCGGTCCAAGCGCTGAGAGCTGCACTTGATGACAAGTCCAAGGCCTGGAATGAAGTGGTCAAAATCGGGCGTACCCACCTGCAGGACGCGACGCCTCTGACCGTGGGGCAGGAGTTCTCGGGCTACGTGCAGCAGTTGTCCGATGGTCTGCGCACTTTGGGGTCGGCTTGCCCGGGTCTGTATGAGCTGGCCCTCGGAGGGACGGCTGTTGGCACCGGCTTGAATACCCACCCAAAGTACGCCGAGTGTGCAGCCGATAAGATCGCTGCGGAGACGGGCCTGCCCTTCGTTAGCGCGCCCAACAAGTTTTCCGGTCTCGCGGCCCACGATGCCGTTGTGGTGGCGAGTGGAGCTCTGCGCGCTCTGGCCGGCTCGCTGATGAAAATCGCCAATGACGTGCGTTGGCTCGGGGGTGGTCCGCGCTGTGGGTTGGGTGAGCTCTCCTTGCCCGCCAACGAGCCCGGCTCCTCGATCATGCCCGGCAAGGTCAATCCCACCCAGTGCGAGGCCATGACCATGGTCTGTGTGCAGGTCATGGGCAACGACGTGACTGTCGGTATGGCGGGCAGCCAGGGCAATTTTGAGCTCAACGTGTTCAAGCCGCTCATGATCCATAACCTCCTCGAGTCGGTCGCGCTCCTCGCAGACGCCTGCGATTCCTTCCGGAGCAACTGCATCGAGGGGCTGGAGCTCAATCGCGAGCGCGTGGAGTCCTTGATGCAGGAATCCTTGATGCTGGTGACCGCCCTCAATCCCCACATCGGCTACGACAACGCGGCCAAGGCGGCCAAGAAGGCCCACGCGGACGGAAGCACCCTGAGGGAGGCTGTGCTGGCCCTAGACCTGATGAGTGGCGAGGATTTCGACGCTGCGGTGGTACCTGCGGACATGGTGGGCCCCCGGGACGCTTAAGAGTCCCCGGATTTTGGCCCCCTGCAGGTGGCGCAGACGGGGGGGGATGCCTAAAATCCTGCGCCTCGGTTGCAGTCGAGCCCCAGATTCGGAGCGAACATGAAACTCAAAGTACGCAACAGCAAGTCCAAGAAAGCCAAGATGACGGGATTCCGTACCCGGCAGAAGACCGCCGGGGGCCGCAAGGTCAACAAGCGGCAGCGGGCCCGTCACGGCAGCATCTAGACTCCTCCCGCGACCCGGCCATGGGTCGGGAGCCAGACCTTGATTAGGGAGCCGTACCCCGGCTCCTTTGTCATTTCAGCGCCACCTGAGCGGAGGCGCCGTCCCACCCAAGCCCCATGAAGATTCACGAATACCAGGCCAAGCAACTGCTCGCTGAGCATGGCCTCGACGTCCCGACCGGACGCGTCTGTTCTACCGTCGAGGAGGCCACGGCGGCCTACACCGAGCTCGGCAGTGAGCTCGTGGTGGTCAAGGCCCAGATCCACGCGGGTGGTCGCGGAAAAGGTGGGGGAGTCAAGCTCGCCCGCAGCGCCGAAGAGGTCTCCGCTGCTGCGGAAGCGATCCTTGGCATGGATCTCATCACCCACCAGACCGGCCCCGAGGGTCAGCGCGTGCGCACAATCTGGGTGGAAGAAGGTTCAGCAATCGCCAAGGAATACTACGTGGGTGTGGTCATTGACCGCGAGCTTGACATGCCTGTGATGATGGCCTCCTCCGAGGGCGGCATGGACATCGAGGAGGTGGCCGCCAACTCTCCCGAGAAGATCCTGAAGGAACCTTTCAGCCCCGCCACGGGTTTAGGTGAAGCCGAGGCCGCGCGATTGGCGACGGGAATTGGCGTGCCCGCCGAGCTTGTCGACGAAGCCGCGCGCTTCCTCGTGGGCTTGGCCCAGCTGTACGTGGATAAAGACTGCTCCCTGGCGGAGATCAATCCCCTAGTTCACACCGAGGATGGCGCCGTGCGTGCCCTCGACGCCAAGATCAACTTTGATTCCAGCGGCTTGTTCCGTCACCCCGAGCTGACTGCACTACGCGACCTGGACGAGGAAGACCCCAAGGAAATCGAGGCCAGTCGGTACGACCTCTCGTACATATCCCTGGACGGCAACATCGCCTGCATGGTCAATGGCGCGGGCCTTGCCATGGCTACCATGGATGTGATCAGCCTCTACGGTGGGTCCCCCGCGAACTTTCTCGATGTGGGCGGTGGCGCCACAACCGAAAACGTGACCGCGGCCTTCCGCATCCTGCTGAGCGACGAACAGGTCGAGGGCGTCTTGATCAACATCTTCGGCGGCATCATGCAGTGCGATGTGATCGCCAATGGTGTTGTGGAGGCTGTGCGACAGATCGAGCTGAACGTACCCCTGGTGGTGCGCTTGGAGGGGACCAACGTGGAGGCCGGCCGTGCGATCCTGGCCGACTCTGGTCTACCCATTATCGCCGCCACCGACCTAGATGATGCGGCCCAGAAAATCTGCCAAGCCGTCAAGGACGCCTAAACCATGAGTATCTTCGTTGACGATTCCACGCGCGTGATCTGCCAGGGCTTCACCGGCAAGACGGGCACCTTTCATTCCAAGCAGGCTCTCGAGTACGGCACCACGCTGGTGGGCGGGGTCAACCCCAGGAAACCGGGTACCGAGCACCTAGGCCTGCCCGTATTTGGCACCGTCGCGGAGGCCAAGAAGGAGACCGGCGCCAACGCCACAGTGCTCTACGTGCCGCCGCCCTTCACGGGTGCCGCCATCATCGAGGCCATCGAAGCCGAGATGGAGATGATCGTGGCGATTACCGAGGGCGTGCCCGTCCTCGACATGGTGCGGGTGGTCGATGCGCTCAAGGGCTCCGGCTCGCGCCTCCTGGGTCCCAACTGCCCTGGTGTTATCACTCCTGGCTCCTGCAAGATCGGGATCATGCCCGGCTACATTCACAAGCCCGGGCGCGTGGGTGTGATTAGTCGCTCCGGTACCCTGACCTACGAGGCCGTCTGGCAACTGACGACCCGCTCCATCGGACAGTCGACTTGCATCGGCATCGGTGGCGACCCGGTCAACGGCACGAACTTCATCGACTGTCTCGAGGCTTTCCAGGCCGACGACGAGACGGACGCCATGATCATGATCGGTGAGATCGGCGGAACGGCTGAGGAAGCCGCGGCCGACTACATCAAGGCCAACGTGACAAAACCCATGGTGGGCTTTATCGCGGGTGCGACTGCTCCTCCCGGCAAGCGCATGGGCCACGCCGGCGCCATCATCGCCGGCGGCAAGGGAACGGCCGCGGAGAAAGTGGCGGCCCTAGAAGCCGCGGGCGTCACCATGAGTCCCAGCCCAGCCCGTCTGGGCGAGCTCATGGAAGAGAGCCTACGCGAGGCCAACCTACTGGCCGCGACTCAGACCAACTGAGG
>JAPKBO010000110.1 GCA_028823395.1 Planctomycetota bacterium
TTCCCGAGCCTCCGGATGATGATGCTCTTGATCCCGAGCCAGTGCCCGAAGAGGGCGAAGAGGGTGAAGAGGGTGAAGGGGCTTCTGCCACTGAGGCTTCTGCCACTGAGGCTTCGGCCACTGAGGCTTCGGCCACTGAGGCTTCGGCCACTGAGGCTTCCGAGTCTCCCGCTCCTGATGAGTCCGACGAAACCCCTGAAAAGCAGGAGGCCTGAGCCATGGTGCGTAAAATTCCCAAGGTCATTGCAGGTCGTAACTGCGATGACCCTGTCCTTGACTTCAAGGGCATCGAGTATCTGTCCAAGTTCCTGACCCCCCAGGGTCAGATCGTGTCCCGCCGTCGGAGTGGCTTTTGCACCCAGTGCCAACGCCAACTCAAGAAGGCTGTCAAACGCGCCCGTCACTTGGCGCTCTTGCCCTTCGTGGGTTGAGGAGGATCCAACTATGAAAGACATGGAAGTCCTCCTACGGGAGCACGTCAGAAACCTCGGGCGCTGTGGAGATGTAGTGCGTGTAGCCCCCGGCTACGCCCGCAACTTTCTTCTTCCGCGCGGCTTGGCCGCGGCGGCCACCGAGGACAACAAGCGCCAGATCGTCCGGCGAGCCGCTCGGCTCGCTCTGGAAGAGGCTGAGAAGGCGGAAGAAGTGGCCGCAGCCGTGGCCATCCTCTCCGAGCTCACCGTGACCGCCAACGAGCGGGCCGATGAGAATGGCCATCTCTATGGCTCTGTCGCTGCGACGGCCATCGCTGAGATGTGTACGGCGGCGGGTACGGAAATCGACGTCAAGCGCGTGCACCTAGAAGCGCCCATTAAGAACGTGGGCGTGCACAAGGTCTCTGTCCATGTGCATGGCGAGTCCTACGCGGAAATTACCGTTGTGGTTCAAGCTGAAGGTGCTCCTATGGCCTCCTTCTTGGAGGCCGAGCCGGTCGAGGAGCCCGCTGCGGTTTCCCCGGGGGCTGCTGCTGAGGAATCCGACGCTGAAGCAGAGGCCGGAGAGGCCCCTGATGGCGAAGCCTGAAGCCTCTAATTGCCGGCAGCCTCGTTGAGGCCCGCTGACGAAACGTAAGAGAGCGGGCCCGAAGGTGATCCCTTCGGGCCCGCTCGATTTTGAAAAGGAGCGGTCCGGACGAGCGCGTCCGGGAAAGGGACGTTATCCTGCTTGTCGGTCGCACTGACCCTGACCCGAACGAAGGGCACGACCGTTTGGAGGGATAAGCTTGGAATCTGAGGAACTGACCCCGTACGGAAAAATCGCACCCCACGACCTGGGCGCTGAGCGCAGCGTTCTTGGTGCGCTGCTCATTAGCCCCCTCCAATTGCCGGACGTTGTGGAGTTGCTCAAGCCTGACGATTTCTATGATCGTCGGCACCGGTTGATCTACGAACAGATGGTCAACCTGGCTGAGCGCAACCAGCCCGTGGACGCCATCACTGTGGGCACGGCTCTCAAATCTAAGGATGCTTTGGCCGCCAGCGGCGGCGACGGCTACATGGTGGAGTTGATCAGCGTGGTGCCCAACGCTGCGCACCTGTTGCACCACGCGCGCTTGGTGAGCCACACTAGCCTGCTACGCACCCTGATTGATTCCTGCACGGATATCATTAGCCGGTCCTACGGGACGCACCCTGACGAAGAGTCTGTTACCCAACTGCTCGACGAGGCGGAGAACGGCATCTTCAAGATCAACTCATCCAAGGATACGGGTGGGGCTGTAGAGGTGGGGGATGTGCTGGCGGAAGCCTTCAAGCGCATCGAAGCTCAGCGCAATCGGGGTGATTTGACCGGACTCCCCAGCGGGTTCTTAGATCTCGATGAGATGCTTGGAGGTTTCAACCCAGGCGAATTGACCGTTATCGCCGCGCGCCCCGCCATGGGGAAGACCGCCTTCGCGCTCAACCTGATGGAGCACGCGGCCACCCACCGTCCGGCGCACTTCGACCACGACCCCGCCATCCTGTTTTTCAGCTTGGAAATGGGCCGGTTGTCCATCGTGCAACGCATGCTCAGTTCTCGCGCAAGGGTGGACGCACACAAGATGCGTACCGGCAATATCGATCCGGCCGCCTTTGCTGATCTGACCCATGCGGCCGGAGATTTACAGAAGACAAAACTGTTCTTGGACGATACGCCGGGCCTTACCATCATGGCCGTGCGCAGTCGGGCTCGCCGCATGAAGCACCAGTCTGGATTGGACATGATCGTGCTGGACTACTTGCAGTTGATGAACGCCAAGGCCGAGAACCGCCAGCAGGAAATCAGCCTTATCTCGCGTTCATTGAAGGATTTGGCCCGTGAGTTAGAGGTGCCGATTCTGGCCCTCTCTCAACTCTCGCGAAGCGTGGAGTCCCGCGAGGATAAGCGCCCTCTGCTCTCTGACCTGCGAGAATCGGGATCCATTGAGCAGGATGCCGACGTGGTCCTGATGCTCTACCGCGGTGAGTACTACAACCAGACCGAGGAGAACCGAGGCCAGGCCGAGGTTATCTGCGCCAAGCACCGCAACGGGGCCACAGGCAAGGTCAAGCTGCAGTTCACCGGCAACATCTTGCGATTCCAGAATCCGGCTCCCGCTATTGCCGAACCGATCAGCCTATAGTTCTCCCACGCGGGCACCTTCCCGGCCTGCTCTCTAACTTGATCTGCTCCCTGCTTCTCACCGCTGCCGCTTTGCTCCCCTGCGTGGCACAGGATTCGGCTAATGGCCCGCCCTTGGTGGAGGCCCAGTCCGAGCTGCCCGTTGTGGAGGTCGTATTCGAAGGGCTGAATACCTACAGCCACGAAGGGGTCCTCTCCACCCTCGGGATGCGGATCGGCGAGCCTTACCCAGCCTCCATGCGACCCGGTCTGCTCAAGGTCTGGGATACCTACAAGATCGTGGTGGGGGAGCCGACTTTGACTCGCGTTGAGGGGGGGCTGCGTGTGACTTTGCCCGTAACGGAGTTGCCTCTCGATTTAGAGCCTCGCTTCGTGGGTGCCAGCGAAGTTGGCTTAGAGAAACTGAAGGAGTGGGCGTTGCTCTTCGATCGGGAGCAGGTGTACCTGCACGAGTCCGATCGGATCCGTTCACGACTTGTTGCTGGCTACCGCCAGGCGGGCTACCACTTTGTCGAAATCGACAACGTGATCGGGGGCTTGGGGGCGGGCGTGGCAGGCGAACTGATTTTTGAGATCCGCGAAGGCCCCAAGGTGCATTGCACGGGCATTGAGGTGAGCGGCAATACGAGCTTGATCAACACCGGTTGGGGTTTGTGGTCGGGCGGGCTTTTTGACTTGGCTGACCTTTCGACCAAGGGACGTGGCCTCTTCAGTTGGTGGGGCGGCACCTTCGACCGAGAGGTGTTGGATGCCGATGTGGTGGCGATGCGCCAGGTGTATCGGGACCGGGGTTGGCTTGACGTCACGGTGGCTATCGATCGCCTGGAATTCAGCCGGGATCGCAAAAGTGTCGTGGTGCACCTGATCGTGGACGAAGGGCCCTTGTGGCGAGTAGGTTCTCTCGCCATCGAGGGGCTGGACCCCGAAAATCTCGCAAGCGCCCAAGACTTGTTCTTTGACCAGGGCGAACTCCTGGCGTTGACCGAACTCCAGCCCGGAGTACCCTTTGAGCGCGCGCGAATCGCCCACGACCAGGCCGTTCTGATGCGCTTTTATGGCGAGCGCGGTTACCTTGAGCAGCGCTATTTCGAAGATGAAAGAGCGGGCGGAGCGCGATTCCTTGAGCCCGACGTGACCTATGACTGGCAAGCCCACGAAGCGCACGTGACCTACCGGCTGGTGCAGGGACGGAAGCGCTTCATCGGCGAGGTGAAGGTGAACGGCAACACGTACACGGCCGACAAGGTGATTCGGCGCGAGCTGGATTTTATGCCCGGCGAATTGGCCAACATCCAGCAAATCGAGCGGGGTTTGGCGCGGGTGCGCGGGACGGGCTTCTTCGAGGATCCCTACGACCCCACTCACATTCCGCCAATCGTCGTGTTTCAGGTCGACGGATCGGACCCCGATACGATCGACGTTGAATATCGAATGACCGAAGGCCGCGTGGTGGATTTCAATATCTCTGGCGGCGTGGCCAGTGACAGCGGAATCGTGGGACTGATCACCCTCTCCATGCGCAACTTCGCCATGGCCAATACTCCCAGCGGCCTCTTCTCGACTCCCGGCGAAATCTACCGCAAGGAGGCTTTCCACGGCAACGGCGAGCAATTCGCGGTGGACCTCTCTCCCGGTTCGGAAGTCAGTTTCTGGCGCGTCATGTACGCATTTCCCGATGTCCTTGGGACTCACCACGACCGTTACACGGTGCGTACCGAGGCCCTCGGTAGAGATCGGCGCTACAACTCCCACGATGAGGCGAAGGATCAGGCCAGTCTGACGATTGCCCGCTTGTTCGGTGCTGGAGATTTCTCCCTGCGACTGGGTCCGCGCTGGAGTTCCATTCGCATCGGCGCATTGACCGATCCATCTGATTCGCCAAGTACCTTGGTGAACTCGGTTGGCACAACGGACTTGCGCGGACTGAGTTTGGATATGCGCTACAGTCAGTTGGATAACCGCCGCAGTCCGCGCGAGGGATCTCACTACCGCTGGGGTAATACTCTCTACGGCGGTGTGTTGGGTGGCGACCAGGATTTCCTGAAAACGGATTTTGAATACGATCGCTATTTCCAGCTGGGAGATGACACCGAGGACGTGCGGCCCGGGTTCTATCTGGGTGCTGCGGCTGGGGTCAGCCAGACCTTTGGCGATACCAACCAAGTGCACTACTCGGAACGCTTTTTCTTGGGGGGCACATCCCTGCGCGGGTTTGACTACAGGGGCGTTGGGCCGATGGATGGCAGCTACTCCCTAGGGGGCGAGAGTATGGCCCGTGCCACGATCGAGTATCGGCACCCGATCTACTCCACGCCCATCGCGGGGACCTCGCGCCGGCAGGAGATGTTTCGTTTCTTGACCTTCGTGGATGCGGGCGTCTTGGGATTGGATGCGTGGAGTTTTGACACGGATGACGTCCGGGCCTCTTTCGGGTTCGGATTTGGTTTGGTCACACCTTTGCCCCTTACGTTCAACTTTGGATTCCCCTTCCTCGATCAGGATGGGGACAAGCGGGAGACTTTCTCCTTCAGCCTCGACATGCTGCGCTGACCGCTGGGGGCGGCCTCCAGTCTCTCTGGGAGATGCGTCAGGAGGTCGGGGGTGGGATGGGCTGCCCCAAAGGGCCGGCCAATTGACAGGCCACGAGCACTCCGGTACACCATGCTTGTGCTTGGGCTCCAATCGGGGCCCTTTCAACCCCTAGGTGTTCGCTCTGTAGGACGCCGCCTACCCCTGATTCCGTCGGACCGAAGGGCCGACAGGTCCGCGCCATGCCTGCCTTGACCCTGTTGGAACTTGCCGAACGGATCGGAGCGCATCTTGAGGATGTGACGCCGGGGGTAGGGGATCGCACTATCAGTGGGCCGGCCTCACTCAATGAGGCGGACAACGATCAGGTGAGTTTCCTGTCCGATGTGCGGCATGCTGAGGCCCTTGAAACCACGGGTGCCTGTGCCGTGGTCTTGGCCGAGGGTGTGCTGGTCGAGCGCCGAGATCTGGCCCTCCTGCGCTGCAGCGATCCGCAAGCCACGTTCAACCGGATTGTTGGGTTGTTTGCTCCCGACGTTCCGAGCCCTGAGCCTGGGGTGCACCCCAGCGCCGTCGTTCACCCCACCGCGGAGGTGGAGGCCAGTGCCAGTGTCGGCCCCCTGTGTGTCGTGGGCCCTGGCGTTCGCATTGCGGCGGGCGCCACTCTGCATGCAAGGGTGGTCTTGGGGGCGGCAGCATGCGTGGGGCCTGACACCGTCCTGCATCCGGGTGTGGTGCTCTATCCGTACGTTGTCATCGGGGCTTCGTGCATCGTCCACGCCGGTGCGGTCATCGGCTCGGATGGCTTTGGCTTCGAGCCCACGGAGTCGGGTTGGCTCAAGACGCCTCAGGGTGGAACTGTCTTGATCGAAGATGACGTGGAAATCGGCGCCAACGTGACGATTGATTGCGCGCGGTTCGGCAGCACGCACATCGCCAGCAATGTCAAGCTCGACAACTTGGTGCACGTGGCCCACAACGTCCGAATCGGACGATCCAGCATGTTCTTGGCTCAGAGCGCCGTCGCGGGATCGACCCATGTGGGGAGTGGCGTGATTGTGGCTGGTCAGACCGGTATCGCCGGCCACCTCACCATCGGCGACGGGGCAAGAATCGGAGCCAAGTCCGCTGTTTTTAAGGATGTTCCCGCTGGTGAAGAGTGGTGGGGATCGCCAGCCGGGCCGAAGACAGAGTCCCTACGGGCGCAGAAGTCACTGCAGCGCGTGAACCGCCTGCGGGAGGAACTCACAGACTTGCGTCAGCGCCTGCGAGTATTGGAGGATGACCGCTCATGACCCGTCGCCAAAAAACCCTACGTAACTCGATCGCTTTCTCAGGCATCGGCCTTCACTCTGGCGAGGAGGTGGAGGTTCGACTTCTACCCGCTGACGCCAGTACAGGCATCGAGTTCATTCGCACGGATCAGGCAGATTCGGTCCCCGTACCGGCCGAAATCGCCTATCACTCTCCCAAGGATCGCCGCACACGCTTGATGCGCGAGGGCACCGAAGTGGAGACGGTGGAACACTTCTTGGCGGTCTGCACCGGACTGCACCTGGACAACGTCAGAGTCGAAATGTCGGGCGCCGAGTTTCCGGGTCTGGATGGTTCGGCCAAGCCCCTTGTGGAGTTGGTCCAGAAGGTTGGCCTCGTGGAACAGAAAGAAGAGGCCCGCATCTTCGTCCTCGAGGAGCCCGTATTTGTTCATGATGGGGGCGCAACTCTGGTGGCTCTGCCTTCGGATGCTCCCGGGCTGACTCTGCAGTACGTCTCATCATTCGATGAGCCGGGAGTGGAGAGTGGCGCTTTTGAGGTTGATCTGACCCCCGCGAGCTTTGAAGAGGAACTGGCGGGTGCGCGCACCTTCTGTCTGGCCTCGGAGGTGGAGACTTTGCAAGCCGCGGGAATGGGCAAGGGCGCAACCCGCGAGAACACCGTCGTCTTGGGCGATCCCGACTCCACCCAGCGGATGACTCACGAACCCGTGCGCCACAAGCTACTAGACCTGGTTGGAGATCTGCACCTGCTGGGGGCCGCACTGCAAGCGCGTATTATTGCAACCCGGTCGGGTCACAAGACCAATGCGGATCTGGTGCGCAGGCTCGCCGATCTCATGCAGGCGCAGGAAACGGGTGGATTGATTCAGCGCGAGTCCGGTATGGACATACGCGAGATCATGCGCCAGCTTCCGCATCGCTACCCGTTCCTTCTCATCGATCGGGTGGTGGAGGTTGACGGTTATAAGCGCGCTGTGGCTATCAAGAACGTGAGCATCAATGAGCCCTACTTTCAGGGCCACTTCCCTGGTCGCCCTTTGATGCCTGGCGTTCTGCAATTGGAGGCCATGGCGCAGTTGGCGGGCATGCTTCTCCTGCGCCGCTTGGAGTACTCGGGCAAGCTTGCCGTCTTGTGGTCATTAGACAAGGTGAAACTGCGCGGCGGCGTTACCCCCGGTGATCAGTTACGTCTGAGTGTCGAAACAATGCGCATCAAGGGCGAGACCGTCCAGGTGCGCGGTAAGGGCACCGTTGCGGGGCGCCCCATCTGCGAAGCTATATTAATGTTCACCATGATTGAGGCCTGATTCTCGTGTCCACATCCATTCATCCCACAGCCGTTATTTCCCCGGGAGCCCAGTTGGGCGAAGACGTCAAGGTCGGCCCCTACTCTGTGGTTGGCGCAAATGTGCGCGTGGGGGATCGCACCGAAATTGGGCCCCAGGTGGTCATTGATGGCGTGACTCACATAGGTGAGGACAACCGGATCGTGGGTCAGACCAGTCTCGGCGGTGCGCCCCAGGATTTCTCGTATCGCGGCGAACCCACTCAGTTGATCATCGGTGATGGGAACACCATCCGCGAGTTCGTCACCATCAACCGCGGCACGATCAAGGGCGGCGGACAGACTTGCGTCGGCAGCCACAACCTGCTGATGGCCTGCAGCCACGTGGCCCACGACTGTGAAATCGAGGACCATGTCATCCTCGGTAACGGCGTCCTACTGGCCGGCCACGTATTGGTAGAGCACCACGCTAACTTGAGCGGTATGGCCGGTGCCGTGGCTTTCGTGACCGTGGGCGCGCACTCCTACGTGGGCGCTATGACCCGCATGTCCCGAGATGTGCCCCCCTACATGATCGTGGAAGGCCACGACAGTCGGGTACGTGGAGTGAATGTGGTGGGTCTGGAACGTGCGGGCGTCAGCGCCGAGGACTCTGATTCCTTGCGGGCCGCATTCCGGCGCATTTTCCGCTCAGGGCAACCTCGGCGGCCCGTGCTGGAGGAGATGCGCGCAGAATCATCGATGGGCGACCATGTTCTCAACCTCGTGAACTCGATGAGTCGCACTGAGATTGGTTACAAGGGGCGCTACAGGGAGAGTCTGCGCGAGGAATTCACCCGGCTGGGGGTGGAACGCATCCTGGAGTGCAGTTCGACCTGACATTCGTACGTTTCCCCTCCCCGCGAGATCGCCTGCATGTCACTCCGCCCCGTTGATCCTGAAGTCTCCTTCACAGAGTTGGAGCTGCGTACCCTTGAGCACTGGGACAAGACCTCCGCTTTTGAGCGCAGTAGCGCCGATCGTGGACCGGAGGATGCGGATACGTACACCTTCTTTGACGGTCCGCCTTTCGCCACGGGGAAGCCCCACTACGGCCACCTTGTCGGCAGCATCCTGAAGGATGTGGTACCGCGCTATTGGGCCATGCATGGCAAGCGCGTCGTACGTCGCTGGGGCTGGGATTGTCACGGTCTGCCCGTGGAGAACGAAGCTCAAAAAGAGCTGGGCCTTGCGGATACCCGTGCTGTAGAGGCGCTGGGGATCGAGGCTTTCAATGACGCCTGCCGGGGGTTGGTGGGTCGCTACATCGAAGATTGGCAGACCACGATCCGAAGGCTAGGGCGCTGGGTCGATTTTGAAAACGGCTACCGCACCATGGACGCCTCGTTCATGGAGTCGGTCTGGTGGGTCTTCGATCAGCTCATGCAGAAGGGCCTGATCTATGAAGGCCACCGGGTGCAACCTCTCTCCCCGGTCTTGGGTACCCCCCTCTCGAATTTCGAGGTCGCGCTTGGGCCGCAGGAGCGCGATCCGGAGACGAAGAAGGACGGACACAAGCGTGTACAGGATCCCAGCGTGACCGTTAGGTTCCAACTAGAGGACGAAGACGCATCGATCTGGGCTTGGACGACCACCCCCTGGACTCTGCCTTCCAACCTGGCCCTGGCTGTGAACCCTGCCGTGGAGTACGTCAAGGTACGCGTGCTGGAGGGAGGGGAGGTGGCCTACCTGGAGCCGGGTCGCTTGGCGGTCTACCAGGAACGTGGGCAGGTGGGCGAGACGGAGGAGCTTGAACGCGTTCTGGGCGAGCGTTTGGTGGGCCGTCCCTACAGGCCCCTGTTGCCCTACTTCGAACACGAACGTGAGGGCGCAGATGGGGAGCGCGTGGCGTTCAGGGTTGTCGGTGCTGACTATGTGGGTACTGACGCGGGCACGGGCATCGTTCATCAGGCTCCGGCCTTCGGCGAGGATGACTTTCAAATCGGTCAGCGTGAAGGCCTGCCCCTGGTTTGCCCCGTGGATCGCAGCGGACGGTTCGACTCCAGTGTCGCGGACTTCGAGGGGATGTTCGTTAAGGACGCCGACAAGCCCATCATCGCCCGCTTGAAGACCGATGGAAGTCTCGTGGTCCAGGACACCATTGTGCACGCCTACCCACATTGCTATCGGAGTGGTGCGCCATTGATCTACATGGCCCTCTCCACGTGGTTCATGAAGGTCGAGGGCATGGTGGACGGGTTGCTCAAGAGCAACGATCAGGTGCACTGGGTGCCCGAGTCCGTCGGAACCGGACGCTTCGGCAATTGGCTGGCAGGCGCCCGCGACTGGAACCTCTCCCGCAATAGGTTTTGGGGTACACCCTTGCCGCTGTGGCGATGCGATTTGGATCCCGAGGAGGTCGTCTCCATCGGATCCGTCGCCGAGCTCGAGCGCCGAGCTGGCCTTGATCCCGGGTCCATCACGGACCTCCACAGGGATCATGTGGATGATATTAGCTTCCCCTCGGAGAAGACTCCGGGCGGGGTCATGCATCGCGTCAGTGAAGTTTTCGACTGCTGGTTCGAGTCGGGCTCCATGCCCTATGCCCAGAACCACTACCCATTCGAGAACAAAGAACTCGTCGAGTCCGGACTGCCCGCGGACTTCATTGCCGAGGGGCTCGATCAGACTCGCGGCTGGTTCTACACGCTGACGGTTCTGTCCACGGCTCTATTCGATCGTCCTGCGTTCAAGAACGTGATCGTCAACGGCATCGTGCTGGCCGAGGACGGCGAGAAGATGTCCAAGAGCAAGCAGAACTTCCCCGATCCGAACCTGGTGTTGGAGAAGTACGGGGCCGATGCCCTGCGCATCTACCTGATGAACTCGCCCGTGGTGAACGCCAAGGATCTGCGCTTTGAGGAGTCTGGAGTTGCCGAGCACATTCGCTCCGTGATGCTGCCCCTGTGGAACGCCTACTCGTTCCTGACGCGTTACGCTGATATTCATGGCTGGGAGCCAGATGGGGTGGACCCCGATCCCGGTGTGAATGAGCTTGACGGTTGGGTGCTTTCTCGGCTTCAGACCCTGATCGTCAGTACGGAAGATCACATGGCGGCCTACGAGTTGCACCGCGTGGTGCCCTCCCTCCTTGGCTTCATCGAGGAGTTGACCAATTGGTACATCCGGCGCAGCCGGCGCCGATTCTGGAATGAGGATGGCGACTCCATTGAGAGCGCCGATGGTCTCAACGCCTATCGCACCCTGCACCACGTGGAGCTCACTCTGGCTTGTGTGCTGGCACCCTTCCTGCCCTTCGTGACCGAGGAGATCTACTCCAACCTGTCGGGCGATGGGGGCCTGGATAGCGTGCACCTTGAGCGTTACCCCGTGGTTTGCGCTGAATGGGTGGACGTTGACCTTGAGCGCCGGATGGAGCTGGCTCGGCGCACGGTGGGCTTGGCCCGCGGCTTACGGGTGCGTGAGAACGTGCGAACACGTCAGCCTCTTCTCGAGCTGACGGTAGCTACTTCGTCACCGGAAGACCGCCTTGCCCTGGAGGCCTGTGTTCAGATCATTGCCGAAGAACTGAACGTGAAGTCCGTTTGCGTCAGCGCGGACGAGGGTGGCTTGGTGACCTATAGCGCCCGGCCCAATCTCAAGCTCTTGGGGCCGCGCTTCGGAAAGCAACTCGGAGACGTTCGCACAGAGGTGGGGAGCCTCACGAGTGAGACTCTGGCGGAGATTCTGGCTGGAGCTGAGGTGCCCAGTGGGGGGATCGATGGGCTGGTCTATAACCTGGAGACCCTGCTTGTGGATCGCGTCTCGCGGGAGGGGACCGTGACCGAGACCAGCGATGGATTGACCGTAGCCCTGGACCTCACGATAACCCCCGAGCTGCGCTCTGAGGGTTTGGCGCGCGAAGTGGTTAACCGTATTCAAAACCAGCGTAAGGCCGCCGATCTGGCTCTTGACGACCGCATCGAGGTCTCCTTGCAGACCCCCGATGAGGACCTCCGTGGGGCAATCGAGGCCCACTGGGAGCTGATTGCGGGCCAGACTCTGATTTTGGGCGAGCAGCCGAACTGGGACCGCTCGGCCGAAGAAGGCAGCGAGCACGACTTGGACGGTTGCCCCCTGTGGGTGAACCTGGGCCGGGTGCC
>JAPKBO010000111.1 GCA_028823395.1 Planctomycetota bacterium
TACCCCTCGCCGCCACCGTAGCGCTGACCCTTTTGGGTCAGCCGGCCGATCTCAGGGCCAATTTCAGGGTCGGACAAGACGTGGCGGGCCTGCGCGAGCGGGGGTTCTATGCCTTGGCCTTGGAGCAGGCAGAAGCTCTTGCTGACCCTACCGACCGTGCTCGGGAGGTGTTGGAGGTCCTCTATCACGCCGGGGATCTTGCGGGTGCTCTTCGAGTTGGCTTGGCTGGGCTAGAGGCCCATCCGCGGGATCGCCTACTGCTGTGGCGTAGCGCGCGCTTGGCGACCGACCTTGCCGCTGCGCCCCTGGCCCTGGACCTTACGGGTCGCCTTGCTCGAGAGGCGGAGCGGATGGAAGCCGATTCCGGGGTGGACGCGAGTACGGCACTGTGGTGGTTGGACATGTCCTCCAGCATGGAGGAGGAAGCGGCGAGCTTGAACCGTTTGCGCGACGAGCAGGGGGCTGCCAAGAGTCGCGCGCTTTGGGCGGCCGTTGTGGGGCTTGCTGTTCTGGCTGGGTTTGCTGGCTGGGGTATTAAATGCAACGGGCCCGCCCAGCAAACTGGACGGGCCCGTTCCTAGCTCCGCAGCCTGAGCCGCGGAGCCTTTCAGCTCTGGGGTACTCTTAGAGCAGATCGAGGATGCCGGTGCCGCCTTGCGTAAGCGTTTCGGTATTGGCTCGGTAGTTGATGTTGGCGGAGATCTTGGTGTTCCAAGGCAACTCCTCCTTGTCGCAGACGATCCCGAGGGCCGCTGCAGCAAAGCCACGGGCGGAATCGGTCACGCTCTGATTGCCAAGCAACTCGACCAGAGGGTCGATGGAGCGGCTGTCGCCGATCGCCCCAAGGGCCGTTGAAATGGCCGCTTGTGTGGCGAGGCCGGTGGCAGTCTCGAGCATCCCGATCAGGTCGGGGACCAGCTCCTTATCGCCAAGCAGGCCAAGGGCAATGGCAGCCTGCTTGAGCAGGTCTGGCTTGTACTTGGACTCCCGGATGATTTCCTGAATGGGTGCGATGGCACTCCGATCCTCAATGAGACCAAGGGCCACGGCGCAATACCCTCGAGACTCATCGGTCGTGAAGTAATCCATTTTCTCCATGCAGATATCCATCCCCTCAATGTCTCGGCGAATCCCGATGCCAATCAGGAAGGCACCGATTTCGGCGGGACGCTTGCAGCCCGCTGCAGCGGCTCGCAAGGCGCTACTGGCGGACTCACTCATGGTCTCGTTGTTGTCGAGTAACTGGCGACCCATGACACCAATAGCCAGGCCCGCCCAGGGCTTGAGCATGGTCTTACCCTTGGAGAGTTGTCGCAGGAGCTCTTTACGGGCCACCTCGGCGCCAGCAAGTGCGTTCTCGCCCTCGCCCGGTGTGCCGCCCGATTGCCCCAGTGAGATCATGGCAAAGCGGCGACTTTGGGAGTCACCTTCCTTGATGATGCGCACCAGTTCTTCGCGGATGCGGTTGTTGATGCCGTCGCGACCATCATCCTCGGCGGTTCCGATCTGGCCCAAAGCCAAGGTGGAACTCATGAGGACCTCGCGAGTCTCTTTGCTGTGGCGATCTACGCTTTCGATTAGCAGGTTGGCCACCTTCGTCTTGTACCCGGGGCCGGCTCCAGGCAGGAGTCGTGCCATGGCGGTGGGGGCGTGGGCGCGCACATACCAGTGCCGTGTCCCGCCGTTGGCGCGCTCGTTGGCCGGGTCGTAGTAATCCAGAAGGAAGTCGATTTGACGCTCCCGACTGAGGACGTGCTTGCGGTTGGAGCCTTCCTCCTCTTCCCCTTCCAGGGCCGCGTCCGGGTTGGACTCAAGGGGGGTTAGCCCCAGGGCTGTCATGGCCGCAACCTTGATGTCACGCCGTGAGAAGTGAGGCGAAGTCAGCAGGTCCACCAAGGTTTCGGCGATGTCCTGGCGCAATTCGTTATTGCTGGTTCTGTAAGCAAGCAGGCCCAGGCCGTAGCACGCATAGGCGCGAGTACGAACGGGGATCTCCGTCTTCCCGATGAAACGGCGCGCGGTCGGGTCGTCAGTGGCGAGCTGGAACAGGATCTCGAAAGACTTGTCGTTGGCCAGGATCCCGAGGGCGACAGCGGCCGTCTCTGCGACTCCCTGGTTGCCGTCTTTCAGGAACTCTTTGATGATGCCTTCGAATTCGGATTCGTCCGTACCCGCTACGTCCCCGATCTTGGCGAGGGCGATGAGTGATGAGTCCAGGATGTCATTGGCGCGCTCGTTCGCCAGCGCGTTCTTGAGCGCGGGCACCACGGTATTACGGATCACTTCCTGCGAGGGCCGCAAGCTGTCCTTGGCTTGATCCTTTTGTCCGTGGCCCAAGAAGAAATCGTCAGAACCGGTGACGGTCTCCCCGCTGTGAATCTTCGACTTGAGGTTCAGGTAGGGCTCACGGTTGAATCCCCACCAGAAATCCCAAAGGGTCAGGTCGGGACCGGAGGGTCCTCCTGGAGTGGTCGGGCCAGCCGTGGTTGCACCGGGGGCCGGGGGCGGCGCGCCGGGAGTCGCTGGAGCTGGGGTGCCAGGGGCCGCAGGTCCGGGAGCTGTGGGGCCCGCCGGGCCGGGAGTCGTGGGGCCGCCGCCGCCGCCACCGCCGCCGCCACCGGGGGGGACGGTATCACCAGGGCCACGGTAGGTGCCACCGTGGCCTGTACTGCTGGACTGCAAGCAAAGTGCCGCAGCGCTGAGCAGGGTTCCGAGGAGGATAAGTCTCTTCATGGTTTGTTGGTTCTGGTGTTGGCCTCTCGGCGGCTTACGCCTACCGAGTCGGCTTTAGTTGGGTACCCACTGGCACGATCCTCATGGACCGGCAATGACTGTAGTGCAAGGTCCGTGCCAATGAGACCCGGTATTGGCTCCGGGATGGAACTGGGCGAGGGAGACTGGGGTTCCCTAACAGGGGGCTGTAATAGGAGGCCATCATAGGCGGAGAGAGCCCATTCGTCCAAGTTCGGAGTCCCAGGACTGAGCTTGGCCTTATTTGGAGCTCTTGGACATCACTAGTGACCCTGGGGGTCCGTGTTTCTGGATCGGAACGCCTCTGTACCTAATGGGGCCTGAAGAAGCCCTGAGGAGGGGCCTACCGGGGCAGACAGTGCTTCCAACGGCCCTCCTCTGCAGGCAGACTCCTGGAGTGAGTTCCTTCGATCCGTCTCCCGGGGTAGGCCGCCCCTTCGCTGGGGTGCAGGTGGGCAGCCCCGCCCGGGTGCGCCCGGGGTCCAAGGCCTCGCTCGAGGTGGGTCCTTTGGACGATCAGATGCCAGGATCCGAGCTCTTGAAAGCTCTATCGGACCAGATGAGCTTAGATGCCCTGGCGTGGATTGCCCCAGGACGCGACCCGCTTGTGGAGGGCCGAGGCTATGGCCGCAGGGCGCTTCTTCATTGCATTGATTGGCCCGTACTGTCTGACCTTCCAGCAGGGGGGGTCGTTGACCTGCGGGCAAACGCATACCCGTTGTCTGGGAAGATGCGTGGCTTTGGGGGGTACGGCTTTATGGTCAAACCGCCGGGTGGTTGCGAGGGCACTTTAGTTGGCCTTTCCAGCCGTCCGGCCCACGGTACAGCGGCTCAATGGTTGCAGATGGCCCGGAGAGTGTCCGCCTGTTTTGTCGCGGAGGAGGACCGTCGCAGGGCTGAAACGCAGGAGAGGGAAAGCCGATTGGGCCGGCAGACTGCTGCACTGAACCACGACCTTCGCAATCACTTGAATCTTGCCAGCATGCAATTGGAGCGCTTGCAAGCAGAAGACGTATCGGCCGATTCAGAATCTCCGGGAGTTCAGGCTGGAGACACCGTGAACCTGGATGACTTGTCGCGGTCTTTGGGGAATGCAAGAGACCTTTGCGCTGGTACCGTCCTCGGGCGGAGCGAACTGGAGCGCCGCCGTATTGCCCTGCGCCCCAGGCTGCTTGCTCAGGGAAGAGCTGCACGGGAAATGTCCGCATGTGGCGATAGCATCCGTGTGCTCGTTCGTTGCCCTGAAGGCGTTGTCGTCAGGGGACACCCGAGCCATCTCGACCGACTTATCAAGAACCTGATGTTGAATGCTATCGAAGCATCACCGGCCGGGAGTGAAATCCGGTTGGGTGCACGCCATCTGGATGGACACGTACAACTCGAAGTACTTGACGCAGGCCGCGGGATGGATGCCGCAGGCTTGGAGGCATGGATGACTGCTGGTCAAAGTGGGGGCGGGGGGACTGGCTATGGAAGTGCCAGCATGCAGGAGTGTCTCGCCGGGTTGGGGGCCGATATCGATGTGGCTTCCGCGCCAGGAGAGGGCACTCGAGTGTCTGTGCGCTTTCCGGTTGTGCAGAGCAGCCAGGGTCCGCGTGTTTTACTGGTTGAGCCGAGTGCCCGACGCCGGCAGAGCTATAAGGCTCGACTTGCGGATGGGGACAGCGTCGTGGCCGAGGCCGCGAGCGTGGAGGAGGCTCGGACTTGGATGGGGGAGTCGTCGCTGGAGCAGGTACTTATTTCCCGCGGCCTCCAGGATTCCGGGCTACCCAGCTTTTTGGCGGCAGCCAAAAGGGCGCGCCTGGACGTTCAGGTCCTCAGCGTTTTGGGCGCAACCGGCCCCTCGGTGCCCGATGAATGAAGCCCTGCTTGGCGAGTGGCTCGCACGCCCGCTTGAGCTTCCGTTTAGCTCCGGGGCATAAGGCTCGAACGCAAGAATTCCCTGTTCAGTCTGGCGATGTGAGTCACCGGAATTGCCTTGGGGCACGCAGCCGCGCACTCGAAGTGATTGGTGCAGTTACCGAAGCCCTCGCCGTCCATGGCTTCCACCATGGAGAGCGCGCGAGCGTCACGCTCGGGAGCCCCCTGGGGGAGTAGAGCGAGCTGAGACACCTTCGCCGCGACGAAGAGCATGGCGGACGCGTTGGGGCAGGCCGCTACGCAGGCGCCGCATCCGATGCATGCGGCGGCGTCGAAGGCCTCCTCCGCAGCTGGTTTGGGGACCGGGACTGCGTGGGCGTCGGGCGCTGAACCCGTGTTGACGGAGACGTAACCCCCGGCCTGTTGAATGCGGTCAAATGCACTTCTGTCTACAACCAGGTCACGCAGAACCGGAAACCCTTTAGCTCGGAAGGGTTCGACGTAGATGGCGTCACCATCATTGAAGGTGCGCATGTGCAGCTGGCACGTGGTGGTTTCCTGCTCAGGTCCATGGGGCTTACCATCGATGACGAGGGAGCATGCACCGCAGATTCCCTCGCGACAATCGTGATCGAATGCGATGGCCTCTTGGCCGCCAGCCATGCGCTGCTCATTGAGGCAGTCGAGCATTTCGAGAAAGGAAGTATCGGGACTGACCGACACTTCGGATGTCACGAAGTCGCCAGGTTGGTCGGGTCCCGCCTGGCACCAGACGTGCACGGTCAGCGTGAGGTCGTCAGTTGCGGAAGCGGTCATTTGTAGCTCCGGGTGCTGAGGTGTACCGACTCGAATTTGAGTTCTTCGTCATGGCGTTGGGACGGTTTGCCGTCTCGGTGTTCCCAAGCGGTGACATGACAGAAGTCTTCGTCGTTGCGCTTGGCCTCGTTCTCATCGGTCTGGTGTTCCTCGCGGAAGTGGCCCCCACAGGACTCTTCGCGCTGTAGGGCATCGTTCACCATGAGTTCACCGAATTCCATGAAGTCCGCAACGCGGCCAGCGTGCTCTAGGTTTTGATTGAGGGACTGAGCATCACCCAGGACCCGAACGTCCTGCCAGAAGGCCTCACGCAGGGTGCGGATTGAAGAGATGGCCTTTTCGAGGTCAGCGCGGTTCCTGGACATGCCGCACTGATCCCAGCAGATGAGGCCCAACTCTCTATGGAACGAGTCCACCGTCCGCGAACCCTGAACCTCTAGGAGGGCTTGGAAACGCTGCCTGGAAGCCGCTTCTGCTTGAGCGAACGCATCATGAGAGGTATCCACGGGTTGCAGGACGCGCCCCGCAAGGTGACTGGCGATCGTGGCGGGGACAACGAAGTACCCGTCTGCGAGCCCCTGCATCAAGGCGCTGGCCCCCAATCGGTTGGCCCCGTGGTCCGAGAAGTTGGCTTCGCCGAGTACGAACAGGCCCGGGACCGTGCTCTCCAGGTTGTAGTCCACCCAGAGGCCGCCCATCGTGTAGTGGACGGCGGGGAAGATGCGCATGGGGACGCTATAGGGGTCTTCTCCGGTGATGCGCGCATACATGTCGAACAGGTTCCCGTAACGCGCCTGGATCATGTCACGTCCGTCGCGCTTGATGGCGTCACGGAAATCAAGGTAGACAGCTTTCCCGGTTGTTCCGACTCCACGGCCGGCATCGCAAACCTGCTTGGCATTGCGGGACGCAACGTCCCGGGGGACCAAGTTCCCGAAGCTCGGATACTTACGCTCCAGGTAGTAGTCGCGCTCTCCCTCTGGGATGGTGCCGGCAGCGCGCGCGTCTCCATCGTCTTGCGGTACCCACACCCTGCCGTCGTTGCGCAGGCTTTCGCTCATGAGCGTCAGCTTGGACTGGAACTCGCCATGAACGGGAATGCAGGTTGGGTGAATCTGTGTGTAGCAAGGGTTGGCAAAGAATGCGCCCCGCTTATGTGCGCGCCAGGCTGCCGTGACGTTGGATGCCTTGGCGTTGGTGGAGAGGTAGAACACGTTCCCGTAGCCGCCGCTACACAGGAGAACTGCGTGTCCAGCCCAGCGCTCAAATTTGCCATTGGTCAGGTCACGGGTGACGATCCCGCGCGCGATGCCATCGACCTCCACCAGGTCGACCATTTCCTTGCGTACGTGCAGCTTGACGCGCCCCGCATTGACTTGGCGCATGAGGGCCCCGTAGGCCCCAAGCAGTAGCTGCTGTCCGGTCTGGCCACGGGCATAGAAAGTGCGAGCCACTTGGGCTCCGCCGAAGGACCGATTGTCGAGCAGACCGCCATATTCACGGGCGAACGGCACGCCTTGGGCGACGCATTGGTCGATGATCTGGCGCGAGACTTCCGCCAAGCGGTGAACATTGCCCTCCCTAGCCCTGTAGTCGCCACCCTTGATGGTGTCGTAGAAGAGACGGTGGACGCTATCCCCGTCGTTCTTGTAGTTCTTGGCTGCGTTGATGCCTCCCTGGGCTGCGATGGAGTGGGCGCGGCGGGCGCTGTCCTGTACGCAGAAGGAGGTCACGCTGTATCCCATCTCAGCCAGGGTTGCGGCGGCTGAAGCGCCAGCAAGTCCCGTACCCACCACCAGGATTTCAAACTTCCGGCGGTTAGCCGGGTTGACCAGCTTCAAGTCAAACTTGTGCTTGGTCCATTTCTCGTCCAGCGGTCCCCCGGGGACGTTGTCGTGGAGTTGCGTGTTGGGTTGGGTGGTCATCAATTTGCTGCAGCGCTTGCCGCACCCGTCGTTAGCAGGCAGTAGATGGGGAAGGAGGCAAAGCCGACGGCGAGTGCCCAGGCCAAGGTCTGCGCGCCGAGGCGCAGAAGCGGGCTCCAGTTCGGATTCTCGAGGCCGAGGCTTTGAAAGGCGCTCTGGATTGCGTGGCGTAGATGAAGGCCTAGGGCCAGAATCCCGATGAGATAAATAGTTGCACCGACCGGGCTGCTCAGGCGGGCAACAACGGCTTCTCCGATGTTGTCAATCTCTCCGAACAATGTCGGCACGCGGAAATCAATGATGTGCACGATCAGGAAGAGACCGACGATCATTCCTGTAATCGCCATGGACCGGGAGGCCGCGGTGCTGTTTCCCATGGTGGCGCGGATCCGATAGTTTTCCTGGCGAGCCCGTTTGTTCTCTCGCGCGATGCGCAGGGCCAACCCCATGTGGATCACAAAAATGGCGAAGAGGCCGACTTCGGCCGCCATTAGCAGGCCGCCCAGATCCTCAAGCTTGGCCGCATACTCATTGAAGCCCTCAATGCCCCCTGTATAGAGGGTGAAATTGCCTAGCAGGTGGACAACCAGGAATCCCACCAGCGAAAGGCCGGTGAGGGCCATGACGGTCTTCTTGCCGACTGACGAGGATAGGAAGCGTCCGATCCAGCTGGGCATGGCGTGCTCTTTAGGGTTGGGAGGAGAATTGCTGGAAACCGAGGTCTCGCGGAGGGCAAGCTATCCTGCACGCTCATTGGAGACAATCGACTAATGGTCTCTTTGTCCCTCGGGCCGTGCGGTCCAACCTCAACAACCTACCTGCATGCCTTCTCCCGGTTCAATCACCCGCATCCATCTCATCCGCCATGGGGCCGTGGCGGCTCCGTGGCATGAACGTATCTATGGTGACCTGGACGTCCCTCTTTCGGAGCTGGGCGAGGAGCAGTCCCGTGCGCTTGTCCGCACCCTCAAAGGCCGGCCGCTTGATGGAGTGCTCTCGTCCGGTTTGGCACGCACGGCCTACCTAGCGGATCTGCTGGCGGATCAAGCGGGCTTGGAGGGCGTAGTGGACGCCCGCTTCCGGGAGCTGAATAGGGGGGAATGGGCGGGCTGGGGCCGGGACCAAGTCGAGGCTGCCATGCCGGGCGCTTGGGACCAGTTCTGGGCTCAAGGCGGCGTTTTTCCCGTTCCGGGCGGTGAGGACATGTCCCAGCTCCAAGCACGGGTGGAGGACGCACTGGAGGATACAGGTCGCGCGTATGAAGGCCGGGAAGTCGCTGTGGTGGCCCACAAGTGGGTGCTTCGGGCCTCCCTTTGCAAGGTTATGGGACTCCCACTTGAGCGCAGTCCGATGATCGATGTGCCTCACGTCGGAACGGCCACCATTGAGCGGGAAGCGGGCCGCGCCTGGTACTTGGCGCGCCTGTCCTGGGACGCTATGGCTGACTGGGCTGCGGGCGATGGCCCTAGGAAGACCTAATTGGACGAGGGCGGAGGCTGACCGTGACCGCCGGGTGGGGGCGTTCCACCGCCAGGGGTAGCCGGCGGACTCCCGCCTGGAAACCCAGATTGGATGTCCACGAGTCGTCGCAGGTCAAAAAGTCCCTCGCCCAAATGCGCGGACAACCAGATGAAGTAGCAGTCCACGGGGTCCATCGGATCGTCCACCGCGAAGGCGGCCTTGCAGGTCAGGTCGCAGACCCTGTCCTTGTTCATGAAGCAGTGTTTGGTGGCCATGGAATGTTCCTTATTGGACGCTGGGATAATACGTCAAGGGCGGCCTGGACCCCAGGATCCAGGTTGATACGGAGGGGGTCTTCATCCAGCCCAGTTCAGAGGACAGCCCGATCGTTCGAGGTGGGAGTGGCCCCAGGGTACTCTAGGATAGTTAACGTGCAACATAACGTACATTATCCGACATTGCCTATTGGGGTGAAGCTCGCTTGGGCGGGATCTTCCCATGGACTGCATTCAGGGACCGGAGTCCGGAACTAGTCCGGCGGCTTCTGGCGGGTAACACCTTCGGATGGTGAGTTCCCCGTGGAGATCCAGCCATCCGTGGATTTTGTCTCCGGCGCGGAGTCGCGCCCCAAGGTCGCTTTCAAGTTGGGCCTGATGGCTCTGCCCATCGCGATCCAGGAGATGTTCGAACTGGCCACTGGCGTCGACGCAAACTTCATACAGGCTGGCCCTAGGGTCGTCTGCCGTTCCTGCCGCGTCGGGGAGTGCCCGGTTCAGTTCAACAATGCGCGGCAATGATTCCTGAAGTCGCTCGAGCGTTGATTCGAACTGGTCCTTGAGCGGGTGCTCGTGGGCTGTTTGAACCCAAGCCATAAAGTGCCGCAGTGAACTAAGGAGTTCGCGTGCCTCCTGGCCGGTGCTGAGCGCCTCCCGTTCATGAAGCCAAAACGTAAGGAACCTTAGAAGTTCTGCGGCGCTAAGCTCCTCGAAAACGCCTATGGGTTCTGCGAACTCCGCAAGCCATGAGAGGGATTCGAGATGGACGTCCGGGACTTCCTCTTTTGCGCTTTCATATTCCCAGCGATATTCAGCAATCATGGCTCCAACGACGCCGGGGAAATCGGGAGCGGGTGTGTCTTCCTCAGGGTTCTCATCCGACACGGAGCCTAGTTCAAGGTCCTTTTCCAGGTTGTCGAAGAGTTCGTCAAGGTCCCGACCTGCTTGGCGTCCGGAGTCGAAACGCGCGACCGCGCCAGCCTGCCCCTCAGGCTCTGGGCTATCGGGCAGGTTGGGTTCTGGATCATTGCTTGTCCCAGAAGCCTGCTTTGTTATTTCCTGCCACGCGAGGAGAAGATGCCGCCGTGCAGCATCCAAGTCGACGTTGGTCCCAAATGCGAGTTCATCGAGGATCGCGCCAAGAGGGTCACCGGCGCCTGGCGTTAGGTCCTCTGGGTCAAACGGTGCGGCTCCCAGCACGGAGAAAATGGAGTCAATGCGGTCTTTCGGTAGAGCGGCATCCTCGCGCAAGTAAGTCCGCAGCCCCCCCACCGCATCTTCGGTTCTGGGCTGGTGCCCGGCACCCCAGAACATCTTCTCTAGTCCATTCTGTGAGAGGCGCAGGACCTTGCCTGTTGCCTTGGAACGTATTTGTTCGAGGTCTGCTTCTAGGGCCCCTGCCAGCGTGGGCGAGCGGAAAATAGCCGCTGCACTGGAAGCACAATGGAGTCCGTCTTCAATGGGAAACAGGCGTCCCACGAGAAGATCGCCCGGTTGTAGTCGGCCATCATCTAGAGGGTGCGCGAGCGCGTAGCTTCCAAAGCCAGCCATGTCCCGTAACCAGCAACCCACTCCAGGCAGGAGTTCAACCACTTCAAAGAGGCCGGCGAAGGAGTTGGTCAGTACTTGGCCTTGGGTCCCCAGCTCCGATGGTGCCCCCTCGAGCCAGGCATCCAGGAGGAACTCAGAGGGGGATCCGAACAATGCGGGGCTGTGGCGTTCGAACAGGAACCACTCCAGGTGGCGCCGCCCGGCCAGGAGTGCCTCCGCCGCATTTTGCCTGGGAGGTTCACCCCCGAAAAATTCGCTACCACTCGAACCGAGCTCTTCCCTCAATTGGGAATGCTCGCCGATGAGTGCGGCGAAATGGTCGAGGCCAAGCTCGATGGATTCAGTGGGAAGGGTCATGGTTGGTATTGGGCGCCCGCAGAGTGCATTGTAGGGCAGTTCCCGCCGCCCTGTGAATGGCACGCAGCGCTCACTGGCTCAATGTGAGCGAAAGATCGGGTGCCATAATCCCAACAATTAGGCAGAGCCCACCCGTAGGGCTCCCCCACCGAACGTTCGGCCCAGCGACGAACCTCTCTCGCTCCTCCCTCCCGCCCATCCATGATTGCCCTTTCTGAAGTCGCGCCGTCCTTCCTTTCGACCTTGCCCTTGATCGACAAGGTGGGTCTGGGGATCGTCGGCCTCTTCTTCTTGCTGGGGATCTGGCGGGGTTTGTGGTGGCAGGTTGTTCGACTCCTGGGTGTGGTGCTGGCCGTCGGACTAGCACGCTCCGTGAGTCCCCAACTCACCCCACGGGTACAGGACGCCATGGATCTCAGCCCAGCGATGAGTCACGGTCTCAGTTGGTTCCTCCTTTTCCTCACGGGGTTGGTCGTGGCGGCCCTGCTTGGATTACTGGGCAAGAAGGCGTTGGATGCCTTGCAATTGAACCTGATGGATCGGATTGGCGGCGCCGTGGTTGGGGTGGCAACGGGCCTATCCCTGCATGTGGCTCTGCTTGTGTTGCTGGGCGGTGTCGGCCCGAAGGGATTCAAGGCCAGCTACCTCCAAGGAAGTTCGAGCTGGAAGGTTTTAGAGATTCTCGCTGAGCACCATGTGGTGGCCGGTGAGGTGGGCGCTGCCAGCCTCCTTCGCATATCGGATTCCTCCCCGGGTGAGTGAACGGAACCGGCGTTAGGGCGCTGGCTGGGCCGATTGTGGCAATTGGTCGAAACCTTGACCGGCATC
>JAPKBO010000112.1 GCA_028823395.1 Planctomycetota bacterium
TCGTCCATCTGGTGCTGCCAGGAGCCGTCGGGGCGGAACTGGCAGGGGACGCCGGCTCTTAGGCTCAGGGCCTCGGCGGCGCGGTGCTTGGACCAGGTCAGGTGGATGCTGGGCTCCCAGTCGCCCGGGTCGTCTTTCTCGGCCGGAGTGCCGGCGCGCAGGACGCGCACCAGGAACGGCACGACCGAGTCGACTCCGGCTCCCAGGGCGGAACGCGCGCACTCCACGCGTACCTCAAGATCGGGGTGGGGGATGGGGCCGCTGGCGAGTTGAGCGAGGCGCTGTGCAAGGGACGCATCCGCCGTGCACGCGCGGCCCAGGGCAGAGGCGGCCACGACGTCACCCGCATCGTGGGCGCGGCTCGGAGCGGGCACGCGGCGTTCAAGTCGGGCGATCAGTGCGCCGTGCGCGTTGCCGGCGTCACTCTGACCAAGCAACACCGCTGCGCGCAGGGCGACCTCGCCTGCCTCATCTAGGCCCGCGCTCAACTTGCCGAGGCTCGCGGAGGACCAGGACCATGTTGCGGGTTGCTCTTGCAAGCCTTGCACTAGGGACTCGAAACGCAGGGTGCTGGAATCCGACCAGTCGGCGGGCAGGTTCGGTGCCCGGGACGAAGAGGTCAGGCCACAGGCACCCAATAGCAGAGCACCCGCGAGGCAACAGATGCTTCGGAGTCGGGAAGAGGCGTGCGAAGTCACGCCCGCAGTCTAGCGACCGGCGCGCACCAAGGCCCTTGTCTATCGAGGAACGAAGGAGCGCAGGCCCGCCCCGTCCGAGATCCAAAGGCGCCCCTTGGGGGCATCCACGCAGGGCTGCTCCCAGGCCACGTACTCCCAGGAACCGCTGAGCAGGACCGTGTCCGTGGCTCCCTCTGCCGATCCGTGCCAGTGCACGAAGTAGGCCCCAGCCTTCAGGACCACCGAGTGCTTGCCCTCGGCATCAGGGAAGCTCGTGCGCTCGGGATCCTCCCGGCGGCGGAAGACCTCTAGGCCCCGCTCTCCGCCGAAACGCTGGGTGTCGTGGTTCAGATCCTCGTCGTCCACGTCGGATAGAACCATGGGCGCGAGCTCGTCGGTCCAACCCAAGCCGCGACCATCGGCCAGACGCACGCTGATGCAGTCCGGGCTGGGGGCGGGGCCCGAGATCGGCGCGGAGCCCAGGTCGAGCGGACCCTCGGTGGTGCCGTCCTCGGCGTTCAGGATCCAGACGCGGCCGCCCTCGCTGACGAGCAACATGTGCCCGGGACGGCGGGGCAGGAAGACCGGTGCGCGGGCAATGCCCGAGAGGGCCTCAAGGTCTTGCTCCCAGAGCACCTTGCCGGAAGCGTCCAGGCAGGCGATGTGTCCATCACGGTCGGTGACCACGCGGTTGGCGTTCACTTCCACCGGAAGGGCGTCCACCCGCGCTCCTCGTTGCCAGGCTTGAACCGGAACGCGGGAGAGAACCACCAGCTGGTCACTGGGTCGCTGAACGTCAATCGTGCGCAGCTCGTAGCCCGGGTGGGAGATCTCAAGCTGGATCACCTCGTCGAGGGCGGATTCTAGATGCAGAGACTGCGCGCCAAGGGGCTTGCCCCCGCGCGTCACCAACGCATCGCTCGGAAGAGTCTCCACCTTCCAGGGAAGCTGGAAGAGGCGTACGTCCTCGACCACCTCGTCCAGTCGCTCCAAGGCCAGGCCGTGCTGGCCTTGGCTCGCCAACTCCCGAGCCTCGTCAAGGCGATCGCGTTTCAGGGTGAGCTCCGTCAGCCGGTCGGCCAGGGCATGCTCCAGGTCGCCGCTGGGGTCGATGCGCAGGATGTCGCCGTACAGCTCGAGGGCGCGATTGAATGAGCCCTTCTTGGCTAGCGCCTCCGCTTGACGCATCCAGGTCTCCTGGCGCACCAAGTTTTCGATACGGCGTTTCTCAAGCGTGAGTCGCGCACGCGTCTCCTGTCTGGTCTTCAGAATCTCCGCCGGTTCAGCGAGTTCGCTGACCCAGACCTGACGCTGGACAGTTGAGAGTCCGCTGGACTCCAGCTTGGACGTGATGGCCGCGAGATGTTCCATAACTCGCTCTTCATCTTTGATCTGTTGGGCATGATCCGCTTCGGGCTCACCGCCACGGGTCATGTTCGCGATCAGGCGTTGCACGATGGACTGCCGGAGATCTCCCACGTCGGGGAAGTGATGTGAGACCCGGCGCACCTTAGGCGGCGGCGGAAGCTGCCAGATCTGCTCAAGAGCCTGGACGGGGTCGCCCAAGGTGGCTTGATGCTGGACACCCTCATAGGCCTGCAACCACTCGGCGCGCAGCTGGGTGTCGAGACGCAGCTCTTCTTGCCGCAGCTTCTCGCGCAATCCCTTCACGTCCGCTCCATCGTCTTCCGCGAAGGTGTCCGCCAGCTGGGCAAGAGCCTGGGTGGGGGAGGCTGAAAGTGAATGGACCCGCTGAAGTTGATCAGCCCGGTCGCGCTTGCTGCGTACTTGCACCAGTGCCGTTCCGGCCACGAGCACGCCCATCGCCACGAGGGCAGCGAGGGAGCGGCCAGTGAAGAGATGGTGCAGGTCGAGGCCACGAATGCCCGCCGCGCGGCGCGCTTCGGCGAGTGCCTGACGCGCTTCCCGGTTGCGGCTTCCGTGCTCTAGCAGGAGGCGCAGGGGAGCGATGGCCTCACCCGCGCGGTCCGCTTCGATCAACTGACGAGTGGCGCCAAGAATCCACGGCGTCGCTTCCTCTGGTCGCCCGGCGACGGCCAGACCCATGCCCAACTCCAGGTGGGCTTCAAGAGGCAGGTCGCTTGCGGAACCCATGTGCCGTGCGGCCAGGTTCAGGAGAGGCAGGGCGCGCCGCGGTGTACCGCGGGACTGGAAGTTGCGGGCCAGTGCCAGCCAGTCCTCGATCGGGGGAGGTGCTGCGGGGCAGATTTCGTCACGCTCAATTACCTGGGTGGGCACTCGGCGGGGGTGGACGCTGTGCAAGAGGGCAATGGGGTCGAGTTTCTCGATATCCACGATGGCAGACCACTGCTGGCTGGCCAAGGCCGGGTCGCCGTAGACGGCGTGCAGGCGTCGCAGCAGGGTGCGTCGAGGCGCTGCCGGCATCGGGCGCACGAGAGTTAGCAAGCTTCCGGCTAGGCGTTGGGCCGTGACGGCGGGCATGGGACCCGGCGTGCCTTCGTGTGCCCAGGTTTGCAGACGCCTGCTGGCGCGGGCGGTCTGGCCCGCGTTCAGGCAGGTCAGGGCCAAGTGTAAGTATCCATCGCCACGCTGGATCCCGAGGGCTCCGAGGCGTACTCCGCGGGCCATGCAAGAGCGGGCACGGCGCAGGGGCCAGCCCAGGCGATCGGCGATCTCCTGTAAAGTGCGCTGACCCGTCGCCGCCGACAGGAACTCAGGGGGAAGTTCCCGTGCGGCCTGACCTTCAGGGTCGGCGTCGAGGGGGTAGCCGATGGTGTCCTCTTTAAGGTCGCCACAGAGGCTCTCTTGTTCGCACTCATCCTGGACGCGAGCGTACTCAAGGAGCAGGTGCTCCACCTCGTAGGGGTGTTCGGTGCCGTCCGTATCCTCGGAGGGCTCAAAGCAAAAACGCACCTCGCTTCCATCCAGCAGGATGTAGCACTCCTCGAGGCGGCGACCGAAGGCCACCGTGTCCATGTGTAGTCCCCCGGCTTGGCTGTCGCCTTCGTCCGCCCAGGCATCCTGGGCAGCGCTGCGCCAGCGCTCACGGTCCTCACCGTCGGCGGCGAGAATCTGGACGCGGCCCTCAAGCAGGCTGAAGACCAGACTCTGCCCCTTGTGGACCGTAAGGGTGAGGCGGCCGGTTCGACTCCCGCTCGCAAGACCCTGCAATAGCTCGGCTAGGCCGATTCCTTTGACGTCTCCATGAAAGCTCATCTACGGTTCTCCAGGGGGGCCCATGGGGGTAGGCGGAAATTGCCTGTGGGCCCAGGGGATTCATCGACCCCACCGGGAAAAAGCCTGAGGAGAACGGGCTCAGCGGGCGCGCAGTCTTTCCAGGTCCGCGGGCCGGTCCAGGTTGTCCAGGATGGCAGGGTCCTCCACCGCTACGGAGAGCAAGGGCAGGGCCTTTTGGCGCAAGTCCCGCAGTGACTCTTGCCCGTCCCATTCTGAGAGCAGTTCGCGCCCCAGGAGAACCGGGTGCCCATGGGGGGCGCTCGGGTCCGTGCCCAGGCGTGGACCCAGCCAACCTCTTGAGGGCCGACCCGCCTCGGCCCAGGCACGGCCGAGGGCTTCGAATACCTGTGGGCTCACGAGCGGGCAGTCCACGGGAGCCACGCACAGATCGCGTCCCGCCCGCAGGCTTGCAGCTAGCATCAGGCCACTGCCCCGGCCATCGGACCAGTTGGGATTGTGGACGAGTTCGGGTGAATGGCGATCTCCAACGGAGAGAGCTCGCAGTGTCCGTTCGATGGCTCCCTCATCGGCGCCCGTGATCACCAAGGGCGCAGGATCTTCCAGAGCCAGGCCGGCGCGCAAGAGGTGGGCGATGGCGGGCTCGCCGCGCAGTTCGGCCAGAGCCTTGTGCTCACCCAGGCGGGTTGAGGCGCCAGCTGCCAGGATGACAAAGGCCGGCGCGGAAAGGGTCGGTTCAGGTCCCAACGTAGCGGTCCACCAGAGCCAAGGCCCGGTCGGTGTCTTCTGTGCCCTCCACCAGGGCGCGGCCATCGGGGAATAGGGTCAGCTGATGGTCTTCGACGCAAAAGCGCAGGATCGGACCGGCGCGCCGTACATCACTCGCCACGCCCTCTAGCTTCTTGCTGAGGTTGTCCAGGTCGAGGGCGTCGCCCTGGCCGCGTACCTGCACCGTGTTGCGACCGCATAGCGAGACCGCGCGTTGGGTCTTGGGTTGGTCGAGCCAGGGAAACTGGCCTTGGCCGCAGGCGGGGCACTCAGGATCGGCCTGGGTGCGGATGCTACGCACCTCGCCATTCCACGCATCTAACTCCAGGAGAGCAGGGGTCGGATCCGGAGCGCCACTGAGCAAGCGCAGTGCCAGCCCGGCTTGCATGGAGGCGATCAATCCGACAGCGGGGGAGATGACGCCCGCCGTGTCACAGGTGGCGAGGGTTCCGGCGGGGGGCGGGTCGCGGAAGACGCAGCGTAAACACGGGCCGCGTCCGGGCAGGATGGGCAGGACCAGACCGGCACCGCCTACAACTCCGCCATAAATCCAGGGCACACCGTGGCGCACCGCATAGTCGTTCAAGAGATAACGCGTACCCAGATTGTCGGTGCCGTCGAGGAGCAGGTCGCAGCCCTTTGCCAGGTCCGGAAGGTTGTCCGCGTCTAGGTGTGTGGCGTGGGTCTCCAGTTGCGTGGGGCCGCCGGATCGGGCCAAAGTCTGTGCGCTGGCGAGAACCTTGGGCGTTCCCTCTGTGGCATGTTGCTCGTCGAACAGGACCTGGCGTGGGAGGTTGGAGAGCTCCACCACATCCCGATCCACGAGGACCAGCGTGCCCACGCCGGCCCGTGTCAGGTGCTGGGCCAGCACTCCGCCGAGTGCGCCGCACCCCACGAGTAGAACGCGCGCTTCTTGCAGTCGCGCCTGCCCTTCGCTGCCCAGGGCGGCGAAGCGCTCCTGCCGATCGAATCGGGAGTCCGGCATGGGTCAGCTACTGAAAAACCAGAGGATCAGCAAGGAGCTGACGAGGAGGATCGCCACGGCATAGGGAAGTAGCGCGGCGAAATCGCTCTCGGGCGGCGTGTCGATCTCGACCCAGTTGAAGTAACGCCGCGCGTTCCCTTGGACTTCGGCGCCGCAGTGGGGGCAGGAGGTCTCCCCATATTCAAAGGGGATCACGCCCTCGCATTCCATGCAGTAGAAATTGCGGGCCTCACCGCCCTCAGCCACCCCGGGTGCCTTGGAGCGCTCGCGCAGATACTCGATGTCTTCGGCGTTCGCGTCCTTGCGGGTACGCGTCCAGTGGTCGTCGTCGATGTTCCCGAAGCTCTTGCGCGGTTGGCCCATGGTGATCCTGCATGTATAGGGTACCCCCGGGTCCACGGATCACCTCACCTAGGGGCAAGAATTGCCCGGGACCGGCCGATTGGAACGGTATGGAGACTTTGAAGACACACAAGTCAGGTCACGCTGCGATTCCCAGGCCCGCCCGTGCCGCGGGTCCTGCCACCTTGAGGCGCGTGGCTGGCCAGGAGGACGTGGAGCTCACTCCGCGGCTTCAGATCGTCGGTCCAGGGCGCAAGGAACGTCAGTACATCGCGAGCATTGAGCGGCTGGAGCACGAGGCCCAGGAGAAGGACTCCGCCCTGGGTGCGGCGACCCTGATCGAGCGTGGGACCGAGCGCTACGTGGACCGCATCGAGCAGGAGCGGACTGCGGACCGGGAGCGACTGCAGGAAGTTCAAGCCCAGGGAAATAGATTGCTTGTGGCCATGGGTGCCATGCAGAGAGAGAACGAGAGCCTGGTGGGGGAGTTGCAACGGGCGAACAGCCTGATCGCCGCAGCGTCGTCACCTGGATTGTTCGGGCGGCTCCGGCGATTGCTGCGCTGAGTTCGGATTCAGTCCCGGCGAGAGGTCGGCCTTGCGCGCGTCTTGACCCTCGGGGTCTGTTCGCGACTGTCAGGGGCAAATGTTCTTCTCGCACGCTTGACATCGCTCTCGCCGACCCAGATGCTCTCTCGCGCACGGGACCACCAATACCGCAAGGTCCCGGTTACGGATGGTGGGTGTAGCTCAGTTGGTTAGAGCGCCGGTTTGTGGTACCGGAGGCCGGGGGTTCGAGTCCCCTTACCCACCCCATCCGCGCCTCGAGGGGGGCCGCGCCTAGAACTCGAAGTACGCTTCGCCGAAGGTGAGGACGCCACCCCAGTGCCCTGTTATCGCGACAAGTACTGCGGTCAGGAAGATGAGCCAGGTCGTTCTCCGCGCCCAGGGATTCGCGGTGGCGGCTCGCACGCTTTTCTCAGAGACCCACAAGCACACGACGCACAGCAGTGCGGAGCTCACGCCGAGCCAGCGGTGCTGAGTCAGGGTTATCTCGGCGCGCACGGTTTCGCCCAGGATCCAACCCACACCCGCAGCGGGGATAGAGGAGATGGCGGCGATGTAGAGGCAGAAACGTCGCGCTTGGGGCAAAGCCCACGCCGCCCCGATTCCAAGCAGCAGCAACAGTTCGGCTAGGGCTGCGCCGTAGATGAATGCGATGGGGAAGTGGACCACAGACGCATGGGTGTGACCGAGGAGGCGCCACAGGCGAGCTCCAAAGGATGGAGGTGCTGGGGGTGGCGGGGTGATGGTCTCGGCTTGGCCTTCTGCGACCGGTGCTGCTGCCGGCGGCGTCTCGCCTTCGGCGGCCAGCACGCGCGCAATGACGCCCGCACCTCGTGTGCGGGCCACGGCCAACTCATCCGCGTCCGGTAGGTGGGCTCCCGCATCGATCCAATTGCGAAGTGCCTCGGTCTGTTCTGGGCTCAGTTCCGGCCCCGACCCATCCACACCCGCCCAATCCTCGGGCGGCATTTCCCCGTCGATCACCATCAGGAATAGCAGGGAGTCCTCTGCATCCCCGGGAGTGACGAAGTCCTCCGCGGCTAGAGTGGCGGGCAGATCCAGTGCATCGGGCCAGTCGCGCACGGCCTTCTTATCCGCCGAATCCGGATGATGGCAGGGCAGGCACGCGTCGACCAGGACCTCCAAGGCATCCCTTGTGGTGTCGTCGCGGCCTGTTTTGGCGTCCACCCCAGCGCCCGCCTGGAGAGCACATACGAGGCCTGTGGCCAGGATCAGCAATGAAGGCAGATTCATGCCGGTAGGCCGTGCTCCAGCACGTTTTCAATGGCCGCACCGAAACGGTCCACCTCTTCCAGCGTGGAATAGAATGAGGGCGAGACCCGCAGTCCATCAATCTGGGGCGGGGCCTCCGGGGGTAATTCCTGCCCTTCGGCGTTCACGCCTCGGTGGCGGATCGTGATGGTGTAGATGCGGTGGTCTTCCCAGAGATGCTTCTGCAGCGCAGCGCTGTCCACACCTTCGATGCCGAAGTTGGCGATGCCTCCAGCGCGGCCGGGACTGCGATCGGTATTCCACCGCACACGCTCGTCGCCCTCGATGCGCTGGGCCCATCTCTCGCGCAGATACGTCAGGCGCGCGTGCACGTTTTCGGTTCCCAGTCGCTGGTGGAAGCGGACGGCCTCCAGAATGGAGAGCACTAACGGCAGGGAGTGGGTACCGATTTCCTCGAACTTGCGGATGTCCTCGCGCCTGGATTCGGGGGCGGCCATAAGAGGCCACAGGTCACCGATGCGTTCCTTGCGCACGTACAGCATCCCCGTCCCAAAGGGCGCGCTGAGCCACTTGTGCAGAGAGGTTGCGTAGTAGTCGCAGTCCAAGTCGTCCATCTTGAAGGGCACGTGCGCGAAGCCGTGGGCCCCATCGACAATTACGGCGATGCCATGCTTACGTCCCAAGGCGCAGACCGCGTCCACCGGTAGGAACTGGCCCGTGAGATTGATCACCTGGGAGACGAGCAGCATCCGCGTGCGCGGCGTAATCCGTTCTTCGAAGCGCCGCACGATCTCGTCGGGATCCGTCAAGGGGACGGGAATCGGAAAGCGCACCAGCTCGATCCCGTCCCGGCGCGAACGCTGCAGGAAGGTGTTGATCATGCGTGGGTATTCCTGATCGCAACACAAGACCTGATCGCCGCGCTCAAGGGTCATTCCGAACTGGCAGATCTGCAGGCCCTCGGAGGTGTTGCGCGTGATGGCCACCTGCTCGGGATCTGTGCCCAGCAGTCCGGCTAGGGCCGTGCGTACTTCCTCACGCCGTTTCTCCTGGAGTCGCCACATGACGTAGGACGGCGCGCCGTTGGCCTCGGCAGTGAGTTGCTTGAGGGCGTTCTGGACGGGCTCCGAGGAGGGACTGACTCCGCCGTTGTTGAAGTTCACCATGCTGCGGTCCACGGCGAAGGCTCGCTGCACGGCGCGCCACTGGGACTCTTCTCCTGCGAGCTCCCGAGCCGTGCGGCTGTTCGCCTGCAGGTTGGGGAGGCTGGAGAGGCCCTGGTGATCCTGAGCTGAGCGACAGGCGGCCAGGGCGGGCAGCGCGGGCAGGGAGGTGAGGAAGTGGCGGCGTCTCATGGCCTCAGGATACGAATCCAGAGCCGCCCAGGCTTGCTCGGATCGTCCTTCGCATGGAATCGGCCTAGCGGAAGGTGTTGCGCGGGGGGGGGCTCGTCGGGGCGGTGCTTCCACGGAAGCCGCGGCGGCCGCCACCCGTCTGGGGGCCGGCTGATGCGGAGGGCCTCGCCGCCCCGGGATGGCGGGCGCGGCCGTGGGTGCCGGGACGATGGCCCACCTGGTCGCGCAGGTGTGCAAGGGGCTCGTGCACCTGGGCAATCTCCTCCGCCTCGATCTCCGCCTCGATGGCCTTGCGCTCTAGGGGGGAGGGACTATTGCCGAACAGGCCGCCCTCCGGACGCAGCGAAACCTGCAACTCCTCGTACAGAGCCTTGGCGAAGGGGCCCCAGAGAGGGAAAGACGCCAGGACGAGGCCGATCTTGAGAAAGTCTGTGCCGGTTTCTTCCATGGGAGTTGAGCGCGCGTGGCGAGGCCAGCGTTAGCCAAGTATCGGTCAACAGGGACGTGTCACGTGCGTCCAACCCTGGGGAATATCACTTGTCCACCTCAAGCCCCGCCAGCGGGGTTCCGACGGGGGCCAGTGGCCCAGGTCGGCGGTGCTCAGCGGGCGTTGCTGCCCGTCAGCTTGACCTGCTCGGGGGTGGGGTTCTCCACCCTGTCACCACAGCGGACGCACTCTAGGAAGCGTAAAGGGGCACCCTCCTCGGGGGCCTCCATGTGCAATTCCGTCATGTCCTTGTCTGCATACCAACGGATCTTGGGCTGCTCAGACTTGTAGATGTAGGTGTGACCTATGAGCTTGCAATACCAGTTCATGGAATCAGGGGGCGAGGGGCCGGGGGGTGCGTTGTATTCGCTCACGGACCTGGGAGCAAGGGTGGGCGGGCTGATTGGGGCGCACGCAGTGGGGGAGGGCTTGGTATCCTCCGCACCCATAGGCCCCTCGCCAGCTGCCTGCCTTTCTCTGCCACTTCCCCCCCCGACCCGCAGAAGCTCATGCCTCGTCCCATTCATGTCGCTCTCATCGGCCAGAAGTTCATGGGCCGCGCCCACTCCAACGCCTGGAACCAGGTGGGCCGCTTCTTTGACGGCCCAAGGCCCGTACATCTGCACACCGTGGCCGCTCGGGACCAGAGCGAGCTGATCCCTTTCGCTAAGCGTTGGGGTTGGGATAGCTGCAGTGACGACTGGCGCTCTCTGGCGTCCATCGATGAGGTGGAGCTGGTGGATGTGGGCACTCCCAATCACCTGCACGCTGAGCAGGCTCTGACCATGCTCGCGGCGGGCAAGCACGTGGCCTGCGAGAAACCCTTGGCCGGAACTCTGGCGGATGCTCGTGAAATGCGGGATGCAGCGCGCAAGGCCAAGGGCTCGAAGACCTTCGTGTGGTTTAACTATCGGCGCTGCCCCGCAGTGGCTCTGGCTCACCAGCTTGTGCGCGCCGGCAAGATCGGGGACGTCCTGCACATCCGCGCGCAGTACCTGCAGGACTGGGGCGGGCCCAGCACACCCATGTCCTGGCGCTTCAAGAAGAGCCTGGCCGGTTCGGGGGCTCACGGTGATCTGAATGCACACATCGTGGACATGGCGCGTTTTATCACCGGCGACGAGGTGCACGAGGTGCACGGTGCGGTGGCACGCACCTTTGTCAAGGAGCGCACCCTAGAGGGCAAGCGCGGCAAGTCTCGCAGCGACGTGGATGACTGCGTCCTGTTCGTCGCATCCTTCAAGGGCGGCGCCACGGCGAGCTTCGAGGCCACGCGCCTCGCCTGTGGGAACCAGAACCGTAACACGATCGAGATCAACGGAACCAAGGGTTCGGTGCGCTTCGACTTCGAGGACATGAACGTCCTGCACTACTTCGGGCCGTCGGATGACGCGCGCACGGCTGGCTGGCAGCGCATCATGTGTACCTCGGCGGGCAACCACCCCTACGCCGACGCTTGGTGGCCGGACGCTCACGTCATTGGCTACGAGCACTGCTTTACGAACATGGCCGCGGACATCGTTAAAGTCCTCTCGCGTCGTAAGCCCCTGGTGCCTCTGCCCGATTTCGAGGACGCCTACCAGACCCAGCGCGTGCTGGAGGCCGCTCTGGTTAGTGCTCGCGAGCGAACTGCCATCCGCCTGAGCGAGGTCAAGTAACCTCTTGGCTCTCCTTCCCCTCTTGATTGCATAGGAATATCCCCATGGCACGTCCTCTTTGTCTATTCACCGGTCAGTGGGCCGATCTGTCCCTGGAAGAGCTAGGCGGCTTGGCAGCCTCTATGGGCTACGAGGGCTTGGAGTTGGCCTGCTGGGGAGACCACTTCGACGTACAGCGCGCCTTAGGAGAGGCGGACTACTGCGAGCAGCACTGGGCCCTCTTGGCTTCCAAGGGATTAGTCTCCTATGCCATCTCGTCCCACCTGGTGGGCCAGGCCGTGGCGGACCGGGTGGATGAGCGCCATCAATCGATTCTCTCGGAGAGCATCTGGGGTGATGGGGATCCAGCTGGTGTCCGTGCCCGAGCAGCTGAGGAGATGAAGGACACGGCCCGTGCGGCGCGCAAGTTCTACGACTGCGCCCCCGATGAGGTGCGCGCGACTTTGGAGGCCAATGGGGGACACGCGGTGGTGAATGGTTTCACCGGTAGCCCGATCTGGCACCTCCTTTATCTCTTCCCGCCCGCCGCACCGGGTTCCATCGAGGCCGGCTTTGAGGAGTTCGCAGC
>JAPKBO010000113.1 GCA_028823395.1 Planctomycetota bacterium
TGTCCCTGGGAGTCCACCACGCGACCCGAGAGACGCGCCGGAGGGGAAAACAGAAACCGCTTCTCAGAACTCCGAGCCTCGGGTGAAATCTCGACCTGTTCGGTCAACTCATCTCCCCAAGGTGTACGAATGTGAACCCGGTGAGTCCCCGAATTGAGGCCGGTGAATGGAGCACGCCCGTTAGCCTCAGTTAGGACCTTCAGGGAAGTCAATTCCTCAAGAGGATTACCGCGGCCCACGAGGGTCGGCTCGAGTTCTACCTGCGCCCCCTGGACGGGACCCCCTTGCCCCCGGGTCTCAACCAGGGCGGTAAATGAAGCACCCAGAGGCATGCTAACCAGCACGTCCGTGCGCTGACCCCGCTCCACTTGAACACCGCTCTGCAAGACGGGCGGGGTGCCCTCCATGATGGCGCCCACTGTGTAGGTACCCGTGGGCAAGTTGGTGAACTCGAACCCACCATCATCAAGAACGGACTGCATCGCCATCGACTCGTCCTCCAATCGGCCGCTCCCCCAGCGCCAAAGGTGCACCGTAGCCTCTCCACGGGATCCGGCACCGGGCCCCACCAAACGGCCGCTGATGGAGCCGGCTGGTTCCATGGCGATCACCCACTCTTCTGCGGTGGGTACTGGGAGCTGCGGCGCGTGCAGATCCACGTACTCAGGATGGGTAATCCGGAAGCTGCCCTCGAGCCCTTCGGGAAAGGAGACTTCAAACGCCCCCGCTTCCGAGCTGGTCGCTCCTCGCGTCAGTTCGCCAAAGGAGGCGAGTACCTGGCCGTCAGCAATGGCCATGGCCGTACCCCGCTCGACCAAACGCCCCAGGAGCAACACCTCTTGGCCACCGAAGACGGCTTGGGTGCGCGCTGGGCCCGAGTCCACATGGTCGACTGCGGGCAGCTGATCGGGTGCGGCGATTCCCTCCAGCGCACCCGGCTCTGGACGTTTAGTGAGCACGGGCGGCCCCACGCTCTTCTGCAACTCAGGCCCTTGGCCGCCGGCACCTAGAAGGGTCACGCCCACCACGGTTCCAACGGCCGCCAAGATCAGAATCAGGACGAGGGTTTGGTTGCGCACGGCCATGATCAAATCTTAGGTTCCCGCCAAGCGGGGAAAACAACCGTAGCACTGCCCCTCTGGACTGAACACCTGAACCCGTGTTCCATCTTGGTCAAGCACCAGTAGGCGTGCCTGGGCGCTACCTGGCCGTAGCCCGCCCCGCTCGACGACTACGTCTTCCAGAGCCGACACTTCACCCACGCGAGTGCCTTCCCCGGCAAGGACCTTGCGTACACGGCCACGCAGGTCGACAAGCAGGAGAGCGCTTGTCGGGGAAGTCACGGCGACGACAAGGGTATTCTCATCCAAGACGTCCAGGGCCACGGGGCCGGCGCTGCGCCCTCTGCCGTCCAGAACGGGCAGTGAATAATGAAACTCCCCAGAGCGGAAGACCTGGATCTGCCCGGCACCCTCTTCGGCTACATAGAGCCACTCACCCGTCTGTGCCAGACCAGTGAGATCACGGAACGCGCCCCTTGGATCGCCGAGAGGGCGCAGCGACTGCACGCGCCCTTCATGTGCGTGAAATAACTGTAGCGCGTGACGTCGGTGACCATGGGATGCAATCACCAGAGTGAGCTCATCATCACTCCCCACAGTCAACACATCCGCCGGAGCGCCAAGCACTCCCCTGGCATCCCGAGATTCGGTTGCCTGCGGATCTCCCACACACGCCACCTGCACACCGAAAAGCGTAAAGGCGCGCACCACTCCCGCAGGCTGATCAGCCACCCATAGGCGGTGGTCATCGTCCATGGCCAGGCCCGATGCACTCGAGCGCCCTTGAGCCTCATCGCAGAACGAGAAACAGGTCTGGAGGGGGCGCCCGTCCAGATCGTAGCTCGAGACCCAGGCTGTCTTGGCCTGGCGGCCCACGTACAAGACGCCGTCGTGCAAGGTGAGGCTGCCGTACATGGCTAGAGCGGAGAACAACCTTTCAACTGCAGGTACACGACCTCCGCTGGGACCCCCACCCGCATGGGTACCGCGACGACGCCAAGGCCCCGAGAAACGATCAGGGTGGTCGTACCCAAGTCGAGGCGTAGACCCGGGTGCTGAGGACCCAAACGGCGCAGAACAGGCAGGTCGACCTGAGTTCCGTGAGTGTGGCCCGAGAGGATGGCCGTACAGCCCGCTCCGGCGATGGCCGACGCTCCCCGAGGGTTGTGACACAGAACGATTTCCACGTCGCCCACCTGGACGGGGCCGCGAGCCTTGTCCAAGTCCACATCCTTGGCCTCCTCGAGATCTTCGAGACCGACGAGAGCCAGCACCCCGTTCCCCATTTCGAAGCGTACGCACTCATTGCGTAAGAATCGGATACCCCGTTCGGCGTAGGCCTCCGCGATGCGCCCCTCATTACGACCGCGGTAGTCGTGATTGCCAAAGACCGCGTACGTGCCCAAAGGAGATTGCAGCTGAGCCAAGTCGTCCAACACGGTCAGGGACTCTTCCCAATGGTGCGCAATCATGTCGCCAGTGATTACAACCATGTCCGGGCAGCGCCGAGCCACGGCGGCCACGACCGCGGACAAGTCGCCCGGCCCAAGAAATGCACCAGCGTGTAGATCGGACAGTTGCGCAATGGTCAGCCCTTCGAGGGCCGGGTCCAGGCCGGGAACCAGCACGGTCTCGAAGCGCTCCACAAAACGCCCAGCAGCAAGGTGTCGCGAGCGATAAAGCCAACGGCCCCCGATGGCCACGAAACTGTGCTCAGCTATCCAGGAAAGCGCGCGCCGAAGAGTCCCGTGGCGCCTAGCAGGCACACGCACCCCATGGCCTGCAAGCTCAGAAGGATCGGGTACTGAGGCCATCGAACTATCCCATCCGTCAGGCTAAGCGCTCCACGCCAGCGCGGATACGATCAAGAGTCGCCGCTTGCCCCAAGGCATCCATGACCTCAAACAGGTCGGGACCGCCGGGTAGGCCAGTCAATGCACAGCGAAGGGGCTGGAATAGCAGGGGTATTTTCTGTTCACGCTCGGCCAACCAAGCTTTGGTTTCCTCGGCCAACTCGGCAGAGGGCTTGGAAGAATGCTCGGGTAACCAGGCGAGATAGTCGGTCAGGGTCTGGGTGCGGCCCTCATGCTTACGGGCGCCCTTCTCCGCCTTCGGCAGGTACTCAACCTGATCGTCCGGGGCGCAAAGGTAGGCCATTCGACCCGGCAGCTCGCTGTAGATGCGGATGCGCTCCTTCTCCATGGCGATGACGCTCAAGTACCAGTCCCAGCGCGCACGCAGATCCACTTCGTTGAAGAGCCCAGCGTCAACGACAAAAGGTAAGCAGTGCTCGGCCAGTACTTCGTCCGTCTCTTTGTGCAGGTACTCGCCGGCCAGCCACAGGAATTTGTCAAAATCAAAGATGGCTCCACCGCGACTCACATCTTCGAGATCGAAGTGTTCGACGAAAGTGGCCAGGTCAAACACATCCGTTTCCCCATCCAGGGCCCAGCCCTGCATGCACAAGAAGTTGAGAATGGCCTCGCGCGGGTAGCCCTGGTCGCGATAGTCACTCAAAGACACTCCGCCATCTCGCTTGGAGAGCTTCTTACGACCCTTGCCAAGAAGCAGAGGTAAGTGGGCGAAGACCGGGGCGCTCACGCCCAAAGCCGCATAGAGCAGCACTTGCTTGGGGGTGTTCACAAGGTGCTCCTCACCACGCAGCACATGGGTTATCTCCATGTCCGCATCGTCGCAGGCGACGACAAAATTGTAGGTGGGGTCTCCGCTCTGCCGCACCATCACCCAATCGTCGATCTCGCCGTTCTCGAAGACCACTTCCTTACGCACCAGATCCTGAAAACCAGTCTGTCCCGTGGGCACTTTGAAGCGAACGGCGAAGGCCTCCCCTGAAGCCGCGCGAACTTGGGCCTCCTCGATGGGGATCTCGCGGCAGCAACGGTCGTAGCGCGGAGTCTCGTTAGCCGCCTGTTGGCGCTCGCGCACCTCACTCAAGCGTTCGGAAGTGCAGAAGCAAGCGTAGGCATGGCCCGTCTCCATCAGGCTGCCCATCAACTCACGGTGGCGATCGATACGCTCGCTCTGGCGGTACGGCCCGTAGTCTCCTCCCAACTCCGGGCCCTCATCCCAGTCCAAACCAAGCCAGCGCAGACCCTCAATGATGGCTGTTTCCGACTCCCGGGTGGACCGCGCCCGATCAGTGTCCTCCAGTCGAAGGACGAACTGCCCCTTTCGGCCGCGGGCGTAAGCCCAGTTAAATAGTGCTGTTCGGGCCAGACCCAGGTGGATGGCTCCCGTGGGGCTGGGGGCAATGCGTACGCGAAGAGGGCTGGACATGGACCTGGAAGGATACGGGGGGAGCCGGTGCGGCTCAATCCATCGACCGACTTGCGCCCGGGGAGGGGAACGGTGGTTGGCTTGCGCACGGGAGGGGAACACCCCATTAGACGCATGCCCCTCCCCCCCCTAGAGTATTCCCATGCCCCTCGCACGCGAACTCATTCACTCCCTCCCCAAAGTGCTCCTACATGAGCACCTGGATGGTGGGCTGCGCCCCCAGACCCTCCTCGATCTTGCCGAGGAACAAGAATACGCAGACCTTCCCGAGTCTGAGGCCGACGCCCTGGCGAAGTGGTTTCAGCGCGGCGCAGATCGAGGCAGCCTGCCGCTTTACCTGGAGGGCTTCGCCCACACCATCGCCGTCATGCGGAGGCCGGATGCACTTGAGCGCATTGCCTTTGAAGCCCTCGAGGATCTTGCTGCGGAGAACGTGGTTTATGCGGAGCTACGGTTTGCACCCCATTTCCCAACCACCGACACCATGGGCCTTGATGCGGTCATGGGTGCCGTGCGTCGTGGCTGCGAGAGGGCTCGAAGGGAGCACGGAATCGAGTACGGCCTGATCATCTGCGCCATGCGTAATGAAAGCAGCGCCCACTCCCTGGAGATGGCGCAGCTCGCCAGTTCCTGGTTTGACCGGGGCGTGGTGGGCTTTGACCTGGCCGGAGAAGAGGAGGGGCACCCGTCCAAGCACCACGTTGAGGCCTTCCAGCTCATTCAACGACGCAATGGATCGATCACCATCCACGCCGGGGAGAGCTTCGGCCCTGAGTCCATCTGGCAGGCTCTGCAGTACTGCGGCGCCCATCGCATTGGACACGGGACCCGACTGATTGAGGACCTCGGTCTACACGACGGTCAGGTGGTGCATATGGGCGGCCTGGCCCGTTACATCCTCGACCACCGCATCCCTATCGAGGTCTGCCTCTCAAGCAACGTTCACACGGGCGCCACCCCCAGTCTCGCCCAGCATCCCTTCCCGATCTTCCTGCGCGAGGGATTCCGTGTCACCCTCAACACCGACAATCGCCTGATGAGTGGTGTGACCATGACCGATGAGTTGATGTTGGCGAGCGAACACTTCGGCTGCGACCTCGGAGACCTCAAACAACTCACAGTGAATGCCATGAAGTCCGCGTTCTGCGGATACCACGATCGCAAGCGCATCCTGGCCGAACGCATCCTGCCCGCCTACCAAAAAGTAGCCGACGCGAATCCTGACGCCTGAGGCAAAGCATGCACCCTGACCGACTCCTGCGCGATCCCGACACATTCCAAGGCCGAGTGGAGGTGCATCCGTTTCAAAGCCAGGTCCTGAAGGACAACCCCCTTGGGGATCCTCCCCTGCGAGAGACCCCGGTCTACCTGCCACCCCAGGCCAACTCACAGACCCTGCCCGTGGTCTACATGTTGGTGGGATTCACAGGGCGGCCGCATAGCCTGCTGGAAACCCACCCTTGGAAGTCCGGTGTCATCCTAGCCCTCGACCGGGCCATGTCCGCGGGCGAGATGCCCCCCGCCATCGTGATCATGCCCAACGGATTCACGCGCTATGGAGGCAGCCAGTACGTGAACAGCTCTGCCGTGGGTGCCTATGAAGACCACATCGTGCAGGAGCTCGTCCCCTGGGTCGACGCGAATTTTCCCGTGTGCGCCGGCCGGCGTGGACTGATCGGCAAGAGTTCGGGAGGCTTCGGCGCCCTGCACCTTGGCATGCGGCACTCGGACTTATTCGGCGCCGTGGCTTCCATCGCAGGGGACTGTCACTTCGAGTACGGGTATGCACAGGATTTCCTGCCGGCCCTGCGTGGACTGACTCCCTTTGGGGGCGACCCCGCCCGATTCCTCGCGGAGTTCGAGACCCGTCATGACCTGAGTGGAGACGGACACGCCACGCTCAATCTCCTGGCAATGTCTGCCTGCTACTCACCCAACCCCGACGCCCCTCTGGGCTTTGATCTACCCGTCGATCTTCACACGGGGGCGCGTGTGCCGGAGGTATGGGAACGCTGGTTGCGCTTTGATCCGGTCTGCGCCTGCGAGGAATACACCCAGGGCCTACGAAGTCTGGATTTGCTGCACCTGGAGGCTGGAACCAAGGATGAATTTCACCTTCAATTCGGCCTGCGGGTCCTGACTCAGCGACTGAAGAGTCTCAAAATCGAACACTGCCACGAGGAATTCGATGGCGGTCATTTCGGAATCAACGAGCGCTACGTCCAATTGATGCCGCGCATAGTCGAAGCCGTCTCCCAGGCTCAAAATCGACTCAAATAGGGCCCATTCCGCACGACAGAATCCGCACATTCTCCATGATTTCACCCTCTGTAATCCTTCTTGCCACGGCTCTTATTCCTCGCCCTCAGGATGAGGAACAATCCCAGGCCCCCCTCGAGGTAGACCGGACGCCGACTTCCCTCTCCGAAGCGCTCACCACCGGCACACGTTGGGTGGACCTGCGCATGAGAGCCGAGAGTGTGGATGAGGCGGGAATGGACAACCGATCCCTCGCTATGACCCTGCGGGGCGCCCTGGGCTTCGAGAGTGCGACCTACAAGGGCCTCACCCTGGGCATCGAGGTCGAGGGCAATACGAATTTTGGGATCGACACTTACAACGACACCCTTAATGGGGACGTGTCGCGGCCCATTATCACCGACCCCTCCGGTGCGGAACTCAACCAAGCCTGGGCCTACTATGAGGGCGTAAAGGGATACACCTTGCGCCTGGGCAGGCAAAAATTGGACCTGGGCAACGGCCGCTTCGTGGGCTCCGAACCCTGGCGGCAGAATGATCGCACCTTCGACGCGGTCACGGTGACCCGTGGTCTCCCGGATCGCTTGATGCTCACAGCTGCGTACGTCTACAACGTCAACGGTGTCACGGGTGGCTCCAGCCCCTTGGGCGACACGGAGTCCAGCAGTTTACTCTTACATGGGAGCTACCCACTGGGCGCGCGGGGAGTAGCGGAAGCTTACAGCTATAAGGTGGACCTCGACCATTCGTTACTGCCCTCCACCAGTACGGTGGGAGCGCGGGCTGAGGGTGAAGTCGATGTGCTCGGCAAAGGCCTGGATTTCTACGGCGAGTTCGCCAACCAACGTGACGGTGCGGGCAATCCGAACCGGGTAGACGCGGGCTACGCACACCTGAACCTGGGAGTGCAATTCGCAGCCATCACGTACAAGATCGGGCACGAAATCCTCCAGGGCTCAAGTGCTCCTGGAAACAAGTTCACCACGCCCCTGGGCAGCGCCCACGCCTTCAATGGCCTGGCGGACATGTTCGTGACCACCCCCATGCTCGGGCTCGATGACACCTACTACTCGATGTGGAGACTGGGGAGGACTCCAGATTGCAGCCACCTATCATCAGTTCGCCTCCTACAGGAAATCCCAAAAATACGGGACCGAGCTCGACCTGACGCTGACGCAGGTACTGGCTTCGGGCCTGCGGACCGGGCTCGGCACGGCGCAATACAACGCTGACGGCTTTGGAGTGGACACCCTGAGAGCCTGGGTCTGGATGGCGTACTCCTTCTAGGAAACCCTAGGGGTAGGTCACTTCCACAACCGTGTGGATACCTCCACGCACCATGAAATCCCCCTCGACCCGCATCTCACGGGGTTGAAGCAAAGCCACCAGATCGTCGAGTATCTGATTAGTGACCGCCTCGTGGAAGGCGCCCTCCGATCGGTAGGACCCCAGGTACAGCTTGAGGCTCTTCAGCTCCACGCACAACTTGTCCGGCACGTAGCGCACGCGGATGGTGGCAAAGTCGGGCTGGCCCGTGCGCGGGCACAGACAAGTGAACTCTGGGCACTCGAAGTGGATCACGTAGGACCGCTGCGGGTTGGGATTCTCGAAAGCCTCCAGTACAGGAGTGGGCTGGGTGGACATGAGGGGGAGGATACCGACGCGAGCGAACTCTGCCCCTAAGGCCCAGGGAAATCTGGCCCTAGCGCCTCCGATGGAACAGAATCGGGGGAAGGACTGGCGCCGCCGGCCCCTTGTTCCGCCAACTCCTCCCCCACGACCCATGCTTGAGATTTTCGGACCCCTGCTGCGCGCCGCCCAAGGCGTATCCCTAGACGACCCGGCGAACGCCGTGGCCGAGTTGAACCAACGCTTCGACCCCCAAGGCGAAGAGGCGGCCACACTAAACGTCGCGCTCAAGGCCCTACTCGACGAGGGACGCATCGCTGACCGAGGAGAAATGCCGGTACGCTGGGGGCGAGTCGCCAAACCCTCTGAGGAGAGCCTCGGTTTCTCCATCGACGTCGTCCTGATGAACGGGGCCGGACCCCGCCACCGACACCCGTTGGGAGAAGTCAATTACTGCATCGCCCTGGAGGACACTCCCAAGTTTCAGGATCAAGGGCCAGGCTGGGTCGTCGAGAGCCCCGGATCCGAACATGTGCCCACTGTCACCGAAGGAATGATGTTGATCGTGTACCTCCTGCCTGAAGGCAGCATGGAGTTCATCTAGAGTTGATGGGCGCGCGTGCCAACTAGGGCACTATAGGTCCGTACTCCCCAATCGAGCCGTTATCACTCTATTCCTGTCCATGATGAGATCGACCCTTCCTGCCAGCCACCGTGCCCCCTTCATCCTCAGCCTGGTGCTGGGATGCGCCTCCTGTAGTGGCGGCGGCACTGAGCTTGAGCAACCCCCACAGTTCATTGAGATAGCGGTGCCCGATAACCCCATCACTCAACTAGAGGCCGTGGAGGACGCCACGGAAGAGGTTGCAGATCGCTTGTTGTCCTACTCCGACAAGGTACGACGCCGGGATTGGGAAGCAGCCGCCGACTGGTTCAGTGAGGACTTTCAAGGTGAAGCCCTCGCAGGGTTAGACATCACCGACACCACAAGCGAGCACCTGGGCGTCCAGATTTCCAACTTCGACGCTGAGGCCGCACCGGTGCTTAGCAAAGCGGCGTTCCTCGAGAACCTCGCGGAGCTAATCGCGGACTGGACCCGGGTCGAATCAGCCATTTGGAAGGTCAAGGCTGCGGAGTTTCAGCGTGGGAGAGGCCAGCGCTGGGGTCGGATCAAGCTCTATATCCACATAACAGGAGTACAGACCAGTGGCGGGGGGATCGGCCTCGAGGCTTGGTGTTATGCCAAGGTCGTCCAAGAGGGTGGAGAGTGGCAGCTCAGCGCTCTGGATCTGGATTCCTTCGCCGTTACCAAGCGTGATTCCGCCATTTTCACCCCTGTGGCGGCCGCAGCCGGAATTGCCCACAGCGCCCCACGCTTCGGCACGAAGGAGAACAACAGCTTTGCGTTCAACGGAGCCGCCTGCGGAGACGTCAACGGCGACGGGCGATGGGATCTATTCCTGCCTTCCGATGGGCGTAACTTCCTCTACCTCGCTCAAGCAGACGGTTCCTTTGTGGAGACGGCCGAGGGAGCTGGCCTCGCGACACCGGACGGAGGAACGGGAGCCGTGTTCTTCGACTACGACAACGATGGAGATCAAGATCTGGCCGTAGGCCACGTGGATGACGATGTGGGCGGCACGCGCCTGTGCCTGTACACGGGTGACGGCAAGGGACACTTCAGGCGCGAAGAGTTGGGGCTGGGAGCCGGGACCCAATCCTTGGCAACCTACTCCCTGACCGTGCTCGACTACGACGGTGATGGTTGGCTTGACCTCTACGCCTGCGGCTACGGGGTGCTCGCGGAGGAGCACAACAACTCCTGGATTGAAGCCACCAACGGCTCTCCCAACGCACTGTTCCGCAATCTGGGCGGCAAGGGTTTTGTAGACGTGGCAGAGGAATTGGGTGTACGTGGCAATAGCTGGAGCTATGCATCGGCTGCTATCGACATTGACGACGATGGGGATCAGGACCTGTACGTCGCCAACGACTACGGCACCAATCGCCTGTACGTGAACCAGTACCCCGATGGCTTCGAAGACCGCGCGAGCGAGTACGGCATTACCGATCAAGGCAACGGCATGGGTGCTTGTTTCGGCGACTTCACCGGAAACGGCAGCTTGGACCTCTACGTCTCCAACATGTCTTCCACGGCGGGTAATCGCATTCTCGACCGATATCAGGGGGAGGTACCGGAGGAGATCTACGCCAGTCTAAAAAAAGCCGCCGCCGGCAACACGATCTTCACACGCACATCAGCCGGCTCGTTTGAGAAGATGGCCAAGTCCGCGGGCGGTGTGGGTGCGAACTGGGCCTGGTCCCCGGCTCTGGCCGATTTCGATCTGGATGGACGCCTAGACGTATTCTGTACCAACGGGTTCGTCACGGGAGAGCTGCCTTTTGACACATGAAGCACCTATTGGCGCCACGTGCTGGCGTCCTCTATCGCGACCGACTGCACCTCGGACGTGGCCTCTGAATCGGTAGGCAATGACGGCTACGTCCAACGCCACAACGCCCAAATGTTCGAGGAGGGGAGATCGTTCAGCGGTAACGAACGCGACAAGCTCTTCATGAACCGTGGGGACGGAACTTTTGCCGACCTCTCAGACCTCTCAGGTTGTGACAACCCCAATGATGGTCGCGCCACAATTGGATGCGACTTTGATGACGATGGAGACGTAGACCTGTTTGTGCACGAACTGCAACGGGAGCGGCACAGCCTCTATCGCAACGAACTGGGCACGGCCTATGGCGGGTTCTTGAAGGTGCGCTTGAAGGCCACCCGAGGCCAGTGGGAGGGCATCGGCTCCAAGGTCATTGTCCATGGCCCCCATGGCCCGGTTGCACAGCTCTTCTCCCGCGGGGCGGGGTTCGTGAGCTGTCAGGCGCCCGAGCTCGTGTTCGGCCTAGGCAAGCTGGCTGAGGCTCGGGTGCAGGTTCGCTGGCCCACCGGGGAGCTGGAAGAATTCGGCCAGATTCCCGCAGGATCGCGTGCCGTTCTAGAACAGGGTACGGGTATCGCGACACTTGTCGCCGGCCAGGTGCGCCGCCTACCCGACCCCATGCCGCCGGGGCTACGAGTCAATGTGGGCGCGAGTATCGCGGCCCTGGAGCTAACCGACGACGCTGGCGACACCGTGACCGTGGACCTCGGCGCCCTCGCCGGAGAGGGTCGCTTGTTCCTTAACCTTTGGGCGAGCTACTGCGGCCCATGCATCGCAGAGATGGGGTATCTGGCCCAGGTGAACGAGCGCAGTGGCTCTCGCCTAATCTGCGTCTCAGTGGATGCAGCCGCGCAGCAGGACAAGGCTCGGGGGATTCTCAACCAGCGCGCGCCCGGTGTAACTGGGTTCTACCTGGTCAATGGCGAGACTGGCCTGGAAGAACTACTGGACCTGGATCGCTTGCCGATCCCGACGACGCTGATCATCAACGCAAAGGGAGAGATCGAAGGGGTCGTGCAGGGCGTGCTAGAGAGAGGGGACGGGGCCTGGCGGTAGAGGCAGGCAACGTGGCATAGCCAAGCTCGCCCCTCACACGACGAAGTACCCTC
>JAPKBO010000114.1 GCA_028823395.1 Planctomycetota bacterium
ATCAAGCTCGGGATCGACGAGCTGCGCAAATCGCCAAACGCCGCTGGGTTGCTCGCTGCCCGAGTCGAAACTCTCCCGGGTCAGACCCGGTGGAAAGTCGTGCTCAACGTCTAGAAGAGTCTGCGAATGGGCGCCGTAGTCGAGGCTAACGGCAGTGGGCGGGAGGCCTGTTTCGGGATCGATGAGACGGGGCATAGGGCTAGTCTAAGGCAAGGCCATTGTAGATCCAGGATTTCGGTCTATCCGTTTCCTGACATCCGATCCATCGACGCGGATCTCAAAGGCCGGCCCCTAGGCCCGCAGCCGCTCACCGATCTGGCGCTCGCATTCACTCGCCAAGCCCTCAGCGGTCAACGCTTCTCCATCTCCCGGCGGCATGCGCACAAAGAGGATGTCGCTCGCCGCACACAGTCCCTTGAAGCGTGCATAGTCGTCTTCCTCCAAGCGCGTCGCCAAGATCGCTAGATCGTGTTCCTCGCCATTCAATTCCTGGTCAAGCACCTCGCCCACGGGCGCTCCCTCTTCAAGCTCCACCCAGCGCAAGGTGTCGAGTTTCAAATCCGAGACCATTCCTTCGGGCTTGGGGCCCGTGGCAGCCAGAACCAGAATTCGCATGCCAGCTAAGAGAATATTGGGGGTCGCAACACCGGCACCTCCCCCACTGGATTTCTCTCGAATACGCTTCGCGGCCTGCTCCAGGCGATCCCTCAACTCCAATACCTTTGCGCTATCTGCAGGGTCATCGAGACGCATGTGACGATCCACATACACACGATGACGGGTCGTCTGATCTTTGAGCCACAAGAACAGATCGCGTTGGTCGCTGTCTCCGCGCAACTCGCAGTGAGCCAGAGCGGTCAGAAGGGAGGATTGGGACTCGGCCAACAGGAACAGCAGATCCGGGGCCGGCACGGGCGACAGAGCACCCTCGGCTTCCAACTCAATGCATAGTTCCGCGGCGCGGGCGACGACGTCGTAGCAAAGGGCCACCTCTTCCACGTGCTTGTCTTCCGGCAGCGGGCGCGGTGAGTCAAGCATCCAGGCATAGCAGTCCTCCAGATCCTCGCGCCGTGCACGCAACGCGCTCTCTTCGGCGGCCAAGGCTTCCGTTGAGGAAGCTTCACCCCGACGACGGATGGCGAACCTACAGGCTTCCGATTTCCATCGGGCACGCTTCACGATCAGGCCGAGGTTCACGTCGACACTCGCTTGGACTATCGAGTTCGACTCACGCTGCAAATCCCGTTGGCTGGGATGGGGTGTAATAGTCCGCTGGGCCAGCGACTCCCCATCCTCACCTTCCATACCGCCTAAGGCCGCGCGCAGGTGACTGAGGGCCGCGCGTACATCTGACCTCTCCTGCCCCACCTCGAGCAGGGTGTTCAAGAGCAGGTGCAGATCGTCAGCCAGGTGCGGGGAACGGAGAGAGTCCACAGTTTCGATATAGTCAGATAATTGGCGACGCTGCCAGCAGCGTCCGGGGAGAGGGAGGCGAGTGTAGCGCTCCTTTCCGTCACCGAGGCCGCTACATAAATGAGGCCCAGGCTCAACCCGGAACCCAAATCACGGGCATTCCATGGGAAGCCCGTAATCATGGGATTGCTCCTCGGAATGTGTTGCGCCCGAAGATGTCCGGAACAACCGCACCCGGGGCTAGAATTGGCCCATGGCGATCCCGTCCGAACCGCACCCACTCCCACGTCCTAGGTCCTGGCGTCTCAAGCCTTTGGCCGTCGACGGCTGGGAGGGATCGATTGAGCCCAACAGCGGACGCCTGACGTTGGGTCGCTCGGAAGACAACGACGTGGTGCTGGATGGAGAGATCTACCCGTCGGTCTCCGGCCATCACAGCTTGATCGAGTTCGTGGACGGAGAGTTATGGGTAGAGGACCTCGGATCGCGCAACGGAACCTTGGTGGACGGCGAAACGACCACCCGCACAAAGGTCCATCTTGGAACTCAGATTCAACTCGGGAGTATCGGTCCGCGCTTCGCCGTGGTGTCCAGCGAGCCCTTGTCCCAGACAATGTTCGTCGATCCCAAGGCGTTGCGGGCAACCATGGGAAAGGTCTCCGAGAAGCAGGTCCATGAACTCGTGCAGCGCAGGGCCCTCAAGACCTACGTGGGAGTGACTATTCTGAGCGCCGCATTCGTCGCCGCCCTTTTCTGGTGGACCCGAGATGCCATGCGCACCAACAAAGGTGAAATAGCTGCATCGCTAGAAGAAGCCAACACGGCCCAGCGTGAACGGGACGTACAAGTCAATGACGAGTTGCGTCTTGCACGCGGAGTGATCGAACAGTTGCAAGAGCTGAACGCGATCCACGAGAAGGAACGAATCGTGCGCGAGCGCGAGCGCGAAGGCCTAACCCAAACACTGAAGGAACGGGTGCAGGAGCGGGAGAACGCTGCGGAGGCTCTAGGTGAGCGCCTAGTAGCCCTTGAAGGTAGTGACGAGCAGGGGGAAGAAATCCGACGCCTGTCACGCCTGATCACGGAAACCCAAGCGGATCTGCGCGAAGCCCGTACACAGCTGACCGCCTTCAACCCAGTCAACCTCGAACAAGCCCGCCTGGCTGGCGTCAGCCACGTTCGCCGGACCGTGGTCCTCCTCGAAGTCGAGGTCGCCCTGGTGAATTCCGAGACCATGGAACTGCTCTACCTGTCGCGCGACAGGGAACCCAATTTTGATGGGCGCGGCATTCCCGTAATCATGGAGTCCAGCGGCTCGGGCTTTTGCGTCGCCGAAGGTGGCTGGATCCTGACCAACGCTCACGTAGCCAACCCGCATAAGGGCGATCTCCTCTCCCTGGCCAGTGAGCTTCCGATCACCACTCAGACTTCGATCTACGCGGTGTTTTCTGGAACGCAGGAGCGCCACCACGCCCAGTTGGTGAAGGTCGCTGATGACGACATCGATCTGGCTCTGGTACGCATCGAACCTTTCTTGGGTATGCCCCACCTCAGCGACTTCAATCTGGAGGGTGCCGCACCCGAACCTGGAGGCGACCTCTACCTATTGGGCTTTCCACTCGGCAACTTCGCGCTGCAGGAGGGCCGCACGGTTATCGCCTCCACCTTCCGCGGGATACTTTCCCGAATCGTGGATGGCAGCCTGCAGGTTGACGCCGGAGTACACCCCGGCAATAGCGGCGGCCCCATCACGGACCCACTTGGTCGCGTGATCGGTATCGTCTCCAGCGTCCAGGCCACACCCGAACAAACGGCGGTATACACCATCGGGTACGGGATACCGATTGCCGATGCGGCCAGCATCTGGCCGCCTACGGATACTCAACCTGCTGAGGACGAGTGAGCGCCTCTCCCGCAAGACGCTTCGCGCATGGAATCACGGACTCTACGAACGAGCGTGCCCTTGCGGCGCTGGCAGAAGGAACGGCTCGCGATGGAGACTGGCACGTGGCGGACGAACAGAGTGCAGGCCGTGGGCGCCTTGGCCGAAAGTGGCACAGCCCAGCGGGCCAGGGCCTCTACCTGAGCCTGATCCACTGCCCAAGCCAGCCCCTGCCCGCGGCGGCCGCTTCGATGGCGGCAGGCCTAGCGATGCGTGACACCCTCAGCCAGTTGGGAATAGGCGCAGCAGAGTTGCGCTGGCCGAATGATCTGATGGTTCAGGGAGCCAAGCTGGCTGGGATCCTGGTGGAGACCCGGGGTTGGGATCCCAAGGCACCGGCCTATGTCGTCGGAATGGGCGTCAATCTCACGGGATCCGATCTGCCCCAGGCTCTGCACGACGAGCGAGATGTGGTCAGCCTCGCTCAACTGGGCCTCGAAACCACGGCCCAGGAACTAGAGGAACCTCTCCTCGCTCAGCTTCACGCCCGCCTCTCCCAAGCGGCAGGCCCCCAGCGTGAAGGCATGTGTGCGGACTACCTTGCCTCTCTGGATCTGAAATCCGCCCACGTTCTGGCCCAGGCAGGATCCATCCAAGCACAGGGTCCCATCGGGGGCCTCGATTTCGATCGGGGCATAGGGATTCAAACCGACAAAGGGATGAAGTGGCTCCCGCTGGAGTTCCTGGTGAAGTTGGACCGGGCGCAGTGATGTGGGCACAGGCGGTGGTCAGCGGCGGCGCTCGCCACTAGGATAGTCCGGCCAGAACCCAAGGAACGCCCGATTTTCGGGCCCAAACGGCAATTGATCATGGAACGACACGACGGGCGTACACCCCAAGCCACTCGCGAGATCTCATTTCAGCGAGGCTTCACTGATCGCGCTCAAGGCTCAGTGCTGGCCTGCTTTGGAGACACACGCGTGCTCTGCACAGCAACCGTCACCGACGGCGTACCGCATTTCCTCAAAGGCAAGGGGCGCGGCTGGCTGACGGCTGAGTACTCCATGCTGCCCTCCTCTACGAACACCCGTAAGAGCCGCGACCGCAATGGCCGCGTAGACGGACGCTCGATAGAAATCCAGCGCCTGATCGGACGCAGCCTGCGGGCCGTGGTCGACCTGTCGCAGATGACCGAGCGCACCATCTGGGTGGATTGTGACGTACTGCAAGCCGACGGGGGCACCCGCACGGCCGCGGTCAGCGGTGCCTACGTGGCGCTGCACGACGCCATGACCTGGATGGACGAGAAGCGAGTTCTGCGCGGCTGGCCCCTGACGGCACAGCTGGGCGCGATCTCAGTCGGTGTAGTGAACGGAACGCCCGTCTGCGATCTCGACTACCCCGAAGACAGCAAGGCCGAGACGGACATGAACATTGTCATGACCAGCGGTGGATCTTTCGTGGAGGTTCAGGGTTCGGCCGAGGGTGCACCTTTCGATCGCGAGCAGTTGGACACGATGCTGGAGTTGGGCGAAGGCGGAATCGCCCATATCTTCGCCCAGCAGACAGCCGCCCTCGAAGGGTAGGCCGTGGTAGGACTGCAGGAGGTCTTGATCGCGTCGGGTAACCCGAAGAAGATCCGCGAGATTCGCGGACTGCTCGCCCCTTTGTCCGTGCAAGTCCTGACCTCCGACGAGGTCGGCCCGCTGCCGGAGGTGATCGAAGACGCGCCAACTTTTGCAGACAACGCCGCGAAGAAGGCTCGCGAAACCGCAATCGCTACGGGCCGTTGGTGCCTGGCAGACGATTCGGGTCTGGAGGTTGACGCCTTGGATGGAGCCCCTGGGGTGTTCTCCGCTCGCTTTGCGGGTAAACACGGCGACGATGAAGCCAATAATGAGAAGCTCCTCTCACTCCTGGAGGGCAAGCCCCGCGAGCAACGTGGGGCACGCTTTGTCTGCGCACTGGCCCTTGCTGACCCCCAAGGTGAAGTGACGGCGCAATTCGAGGGCACCGCCGAGGGTCTGATCCTCGATGCACCTCGTGGCTCAGGCGACTTTGGCTACGATCCGCTGTTTCTTTTCACCGAAGAAGGTCACGATCAGACGGGGCAGGGGTTCGCTGAGCTCGCCCCCGACGCCAAGAGCGCCATCAGTCATCGTGGCCGAGCTCTGCAGAAATTTATCCATCACCTCGCCGCCCTCGAAGTCTCCTGACCGCTGAGCACCCGTGGACTCCAAGTACATACGCAACTTTTCGATCATCGCGCACATCGACCATGGCAAGTCGACGCTGGCGGATCGCATGCTGGAGATCACCAATACCGTGGAGAAGCGAGCGATGAAGGATCGCCTGCTCGACGACATGGAGCTAGAGCGCGAGCGGGGCATCACTATCAAAGCGCGCTCGGTCACCATCCATCATGAGAAGGATGGCCAGAACTACCAGCTCAATCTGATCGACACGCCGGGACACGTCGACTTCAACTACGAGGTGGAGAAGTCCATGCAAGCCTGTGAGGGCGCCATCCTGCTGGTAGACGCCTCTCAGGGAGTCGAGGCCCAGACCGTGGCCAACGCCTTCTTGGCCATCGAAGCCGAGCTGACCGTCATTCCCGTTCTCAACAAGACGGACCTAGCCCATGCTCGCCCCGATGAGGTCTGTGAGGAAATCGAGAACAGCCTGGCTATCGAGGCCACGGACGCCGTGCGCATCTCCGCCAAGACGGGTGAAAACGTGGTGCAGGTACTCGACCGTATTGTCGACGAGGTTCCGGCTCCGAGCGGGGACAAAAACGGCCCCCTGCGTGCCCTGATATTTGACGCCGTCTACGACGAATACCGCGGAGTGATCGTGCACTTGCGGATTGTGGACGGCTCTCTGAGCAAACGGGACCGGGTGCGCATGATGAGCATCGGGAAAGTCTACGAGACCATCGAGATCGGTCATTTCGCACCGCAGATGGTCCCTTGCGAGAGCCTGCACGTGGGTGAGGTGGGCTATTTCATATCCAACATCAAGGCCTTGGGAGACGTGCGCGTCGGCGACACGGTCACCTGGCACAAAGCCGAGGATGCCGAAGCTCTTCCCGGCTACCGCGAACCCCAGCACATGGTCTTTGCCGACTTCTACCCCACCAACCCCGGGGATTACGAAGTCATGCGGGACGCGCTCGAAGCGCTGTGCCTCGCGGACTCTTCACTGACCTTCGAGGCCGTCTCCTCGGATGCACTGGGCTTTGGATATCGTTGCGGCTTCCTGGGTCTGCTGCACATGGAGATCATCGAGCAGCGACTGGAGCGCGAGTACGACCTCGACTTGATTCAAACCGCGCCGTCTGTGACCTACGAAATTTTAAGGGCGGATGGAACGACCAAGCTCATCCACTCTCCCGGTGCTCTGCCAAGTGCGGATCAGTACGAGGAACTGCGTGAGCCTATCGCACGCGTCAGTATGCTCCTGCCCACCGAGTTCATCGGCCCCGTACTTCAGATCTCCACGGACCACCGCGGCGCATTCGTGCGCCAGGAACATATCTCCCCTACCCGCGTCCAGCTGGTCTTCGACATCCCGCTCGCGGAGATCATGTACGACTTCTACGACAAGCTGAAGTCCTCCACGCGCGGCTTCGGCACGTTGAACTATGAGGTCACGGGCTACCGGGCAGACGACCTGGTCAAGTTGAACATCCTCGTGGCGAGCGAGGATGTCGATGCGCTGTCATCCATCGTGCACTCCTCGCGTGCGGACGCCCGGGGCCGGGCTGTCCTCAAGAAGCTGCGCAAGGAAATCCCGCGCCACATGTTCGAGGTACGACTGCAGGCTGCCGTGGGGTCCAAGATCCTCGCTCGCGAGAGTATCGCTGCCCTGCGCAAGGACGTGACCGCCAAGTGCTACGGCGGTGACATCTCGCGTAAACGCAAGCTGCTTGAGAAGCAGAAGGCCGGCAAACGGCGCATGCGGCAGGTGGGAGCCGTCGATATCCCCCAGAAGGCATTCCTTTCCGTTCTCGGCGGTGACGACAAGTAGGGCCTTCTCGCTAGAATGACGCCCAGCCCACCTACTGCCGTGACCAAGAAGACTGACCCCACAACCGAACGCACCCACCCTTGGCGGGACAACATCGAGGCCATCACGGTCTCGATCATCATCATTGTCCTGTTCAAGTACTTCGTTCTGGAGGCGTACAAGATCCCGACAGGCTCCATGCAGCCGACCTTGATGGGCTGGGATGATGGAGAGGGTGGCGGTGTCTTCGACCGGGTGCTGGTGGACAAGTTCTCCTTCCACTACCGCGACCCCGAGCGCTTCGAGGTCGTCGTCTTCCGCTACCCCCTCGACCAGTCCAAGAACTTCATCAAGCGCGTTGTCGGGGTCGGGCCCGAATCCCTCGAGATTCGCGACGGCGATCTCTACTCCGCGCCTCTTGGCACAGCTCATGGAAGCGACGACTTCAAGATCATCCGTCGCTCGCGATCGGTCTTGGACGCTCAACTCAAATCCCTCGACGTCGCCGGTGAATGGCGACTTGACGGAGACAACTGGCGTTCGGTGGGTCAGTCGATCAGCGCCTCAGGTGCGGGCCAGGCCGTCTTCCCTCGAACCTCCAATAACATCCGCGATCAATACGCGGATGGATATCCCGGCAAGCTTGGGGCTCTGCAAAACACAGCGGGTAAACGCTCCGGTGCCAACGCCGTTGGAGACGTGCGCGTCACGGGGACCATCGCCGCCGCGGCAGAGTGCTCTGAGTTCTTTGTCGAGTTGCGCGAGGGAGCCATGCACTACCGCTTCGTGCTGCCCGGCCCCGCCGCAGACGAGACGGCCAAGCCCTACGTGCGGACGCACAACTCCCGCACGGGTCAGGATACGCGGAAGAAGCTGGGCGTCTCTCCTTGGCGCCTCTCCACCGCAACGCCGGTGGATTTCGCCGCCCAAAACGTCGATGACCTGCTCGAGTTTGAAGTGGACGGCGAGGTCATTCTGACCTTTGAAATCCCCGCAGCGGACGAACGTACCTGTACGGTGTCGTTGGTGACGGAAGGCGGCGGAGCGGAGTTCACGGAGCTCGGTATCGCTCGCGACATCTTCTATACAAGCTCGGGGCAGAGGACCACGAGCTGGGACATCCCCGCGGACCACTTCGTGATGCTCGGTGACAACACCCAGGACTCTTCGGATGCGCGTGACTGGAACCTCACGCGCTTCGAGATACCCACCGAAGGCGGTCAGACAGAATTGATACGCGGCAACAACCGCGGCACGGAGAACCCCATCATCGTCGCCGACGATCAAGGCAAGGCCACGGTGTTCATGCAAGACGAGTTTGGCGAACGCTGGGTGTTCCCCCGGGATACTGCCCGCTCGTTGGGCCCCGTTGGGTTAGCCCTTGTACCGCGCTCGCTAATCCGCGGACGCGCCGTCCTCGTCGTCTGGCCCCTCGCGCCCTCACTGGACACGTACCGCCTCAAGTGGGTTCGTTGAATCCGCTTCGACCATGAGCTCCTCTAGTCAAACACTGCTGCGCGTTGAAGGGCTAGTGAAGTCCTACAAGGGCCGGCGCGTGGTGGACGGCGTCTCGTATTTCGTGGAGCCCGGCGAGATCGTGGGCCTCCTTGGACCGAACGGTGCGGGGAAGACCACCAGCTTTCGCATGACGGTCGGCATCGTCCAGGCGGACGCCGGCACCGTGACCCTGCTGGGTAACGAGTGCACCACGATGCCCATGTACAAACGCGCACGACTGGGTATGGGCTACCTGCCCCAGGAGACGAGCGTCTTCCGACAGATGTCCGTGCGCGACAACCTGCTGGCCGTGCTTGAAGCCATGCCCTATCCGCGCGCCAAACGCATGCGGGAGATGGAGCGCCTGCTCGGAGAGTTAGAGCTCACGCACTTGTCCGGAAACCGCGCCGACACACTTTCGGGCGGTGAACGCCGTCGACTGGAACTGGCCCGCTCCCTCGCCACCAAGCCCTCGATTCTCCTCCTGGACGAGCCCTTTGCCGGCGTAGACCCCATCAACGTCGAGGAAATCCAGCGCCTCATTCAGCAGCTCAGGGAACAGGGGATCGGCATGCTGATCACCGATCACAACGTGCGCGAAACTCTTGCCAGCACTGACCGCGCCTACATCATTCACCAGGGCCAGATTCTCCGTGAGGGCACAGCGGATGAATTGGTGCAGGATAAGCGCGTACGTGAGGTTTACCTGGGCAAGAGCTTCGATCCAGCGAGCGATTAGGCACGGGTGCGGAGCGCCACGGCTTGCTCCCCCAGCCACTCGCCTTTATCCTGTTCCGCCCGATTCCGCTCGATTCCGACCGGGACCCAACAATCTGATCCGGCGTTCAGCACCCCACCACCCCCCCTTCCGATGAACATCATCGCCTGTGTCAAACGCGTCCCCACCACGGACGCCGACGTGCGCTTCAAGGCCGACTCCTCTGGTCTCGAGACCGACGGACTGCCGTACATGATCTCGTTCTACGACGAGATCGCCTTGGAGCAGGCCGTGCTCACCAAAGAAGCGCTCGGTGGCGAAGTCACGGCCCTGACTCTGGGCCCGGCGAGCGGCTCCAAAGAACTCCGGGAGTGTTTGGCCAAGGGTGCCGACAAGGCCGTGATCCTGACGGACGACGAGTGGATGTCCTGCGATTGCCGCGCGACGGCCAAGCGCCTGGCCGCAGCCATCGGTGAGTTGGACGCGAAGCTGGTCTTCATGGGACGCGTGGCCACGGACCGGGACAACGCCGCCGTGGGTCCCATGTGCGCCACCTACCTCGGTTGGGCCTGCGTCAGCGGCGTGATCGAGATGGAGTGCGGCGAGGACAAGGGCACGGCCAAGGTCGAGACCGAAGACGGAATCGAAACTGTCGAGTTCAGCTTGCCCGCCATCATCACCTGCAACAAGGGCCTCAACACCCCGCGCTATGCGGGCCTCAAGGGGATCATGGCCGCCAAGAAGAAGCCTCTGGAAGAGCAGGCCCCGGCCGCAGCCGATGGACAAGCGGTCTTATCCACTGTCAGCGCTCCGCCCGCTCGCCCCGAGGGGCGCATCGTCGGAACCGGAGCCGAAGCTGTCCCCGCACTGATCGACGCCCTCCGCAACGAGGCCCAGGTCCTCTAGCCCCCCCTTCATCGCCATGACCACCCTCGTTGTTTTTGTTGAACACTCCGGCGGCAACGCCCGCCGCGGATCCCTTGAGGCCCTCGGAGCCGCGCGCGCCGCAGGCTGCGATTGCATTGCGGTTCTCACGGGTGCGGATGCCGCCCAGGCTGCCCAGACCCTCGGAAACAGTGGCGCCGCGAAGGCGGTCGTCCTGACCGGGCCCGCAGAGCACAGCGCTGATGCCGTGGCTAGCGCCATGGCGGAAGTGGTGAGCGCTCAAGGTGCGGACGGCTTCATGGCTGCCAGCACCCACCACGGACAGGATCTGGCCGCGCGCGTGGCCGCGCACCTAGACTCAGTTCTCTTTAGTGATTGCACGGGCCTCACCCAAGAGGGTGATTCCCTCAGCGTTCAGCGCTCCTGGCTGGCGGGCAAGGCCATCGCGCAGTTGACGAGCGCAGCGCCCGCCTTCTGCTGCACCACACGCCTCAACGTCTTTGAGATCTTTGAGGGTGAAAGCAGCGTGGAGGTGAGCGAGCACGCCATCTCCGCCGAGGCTAAGGCGCGCGTGGTTTCGATCGAAGCCAAGGGCGAGACCAAGCTCGACGTCAAGGAGGCTCCGGTTGTGGTCTCCGGTGGACGGGGTATGAAGGAAGCCGAGCATTTCGCACTCATCGAGGATCTTGCCGCAGCATTTGGCGATGCGGCCGTTGGCGCATCCCGAGCCGTCGTGGATGCCGGCTGGCGGCCCCACAGCGAGCAGGTCGGACAGACCGGCAAGGTTGTCGCGCCCCAGCTCTACGTGGCCGTGGGCATCTCCGGCGCCATCCAACACCTCGCAGGAATGCGCACCTCCGGCACCATCGTGGCCATCAACAAGGATGCGGATGCACCGATCTTCAAGGTGGCCGACTATGGCATCGTCGGTGATGCGTTCGAGGTCGTGCCGGCGCTCGCAGAAGCCGTAAGGGCTGTGAAAGCCGAGGCCTAGATAGGAACCGCGGATCGCCGGCAATGCCGTAGGGTGTTGGCCATGAAGACCCTGCCATCCCGCGTCGGCGTCCTATCCGCAACTTCCATTCTCCTCTGCCTGGCCGTGCAGGCTCAGGACAGCGCACCCGAGGTCCTACGCTATCGCCTCTTCGACCGCATGGCCGAAGCCGAGTGGGCGGGGATCCCGACAAGCGACACCAAGGGCGAGACCACCACAGCCCAATGGGACTTCACGGACTCCGCACCGGAGAAAATCTGGTACGGCCGTGACGAGGGACGCAGCCTCGATTGGGACACCGAGTTCGGCAGCCTTGAGAGTGAAGGCGGACTAACCGGCGGCCGATTGCGCCTGGGTCCGGGCGTGCCCGAGGACAACAGCCGCGCTGTGATCCTCATGCCCAGCGG
>JAPKBO010000319.1 GCA_028823395.1 Planctomycetota bacterium
CCGCCGAGCCCGAAGCGACCGCCGAGCCCGAAGCGACCGCCGAGCCCGAAGCGGCCGCCGAGCCCGAAGCGGCTCCCGCTGACGAGGCTTCGAATGGGAAGCCGGCCATTTCCGATCCGGGTCCCACGGGTCCCACCGCGCATCTCGCGGGTCTGCAAGGGGACGTTGTCATTACCCCCGAGTTGGTGAACGCCTGTGCCCCCTTCGTTAACCCCGATCGCGGTGTGCACACCGAAGAGGAAGCCATCGCAGGTGCCATCCGGATTCTCTCCGATCGCCTGGGTCGCAGTGCTCAACTTCGGACTGCCATTCGTCGCATGCTCCGCAAGCAGGGTGTCCTCAGTGTCAAACTGCTGGTGGACCCATCGAAAATTGGCCGACACAAGTCCCTGATCAATCTGTCCCGGCCCATCTCCCAGCTACAGGGTGGGCGTCTGCTGGCTCTTCGGCAGGCCCAGAAGGAGCGCGTGCTCACCACCGTGCTCGATTTGGATCCGAAGCTAGCCATACCCAAGATGCGGCGCATGCTCGGCCGCCACACTCACCCAGCGTTCTCTCCCTTGCTGGATGCCGTCTGCCTGCAGGCGCTGAAAATGCGCCTCTTGCCGGCCGTTGAAGAAGATGTGCGCTTGGAGTTGAAGGAGCGTGCTGATGGTGAATCCCTGCGCTTCCTGAGCAATCATCTGCGCCAAGTTCTCCTGACTCCAATACTCGGGGCCCGTCCTGTTTGCGGCATGGACGTCAGTGCCAAGGGGGATTGGAATCTAGGCTTCGTCGATGCCCACGGTTCTCCGTTGGCACAGAGTGTCATTGAGGTGGGCGAGAAAGACGCTGCCGCCCTTGGCGCCGAGCTGGCACCCCTTTTGGTCGAGCACGGCAGCGCTGCCGTCGCGGTGGCCAGCGGTAAGGGACCGCGTGCCAGTGTCTTGCGTGTGCGTGCGGCCCTGCTTGCGGCGGGGTCGGACGTAATTGTGACGCTGGTCAATGAAGGCGGGCTTTCGAGCTACGCCAGCTCAAGTCTGGCCCGCGAAGAACTCCCCGACTACAAGGTTCCCCATCGCGCTGCTGTCAGCCTTGCTCGTCGCCTGCAGGATCCCATGGCCGAGCTGCTCAAGGTGGATGCGCGTCACTTGGGACTTGGGTATGAGCTGGGCCTAGTCAGTAAGGCCAACGCCCGCCGGGTGCTTGACGAGACCATCGCAGCCGCGGTGGCGTACGTGGGCTGCGACGTGAATCGCGCCTCGAAGACGCTCCTTGCTCGGGTCCCCGGTTTGGACAAAGCCACGGCCGCCAAACTTATCGAACGTCGTACTGCAGCGCCCTTCGAGTCCCGAGAAGCCCTACGCGAGCCGGATCTCCTGACGGAAGCTCAGTGGACCAACGCCGTGGCTTTCCTGCGGATTCCCGGAGCTGCGGATGCTCGAGATCGCACGGGTCTGCACCCCGAGCAGTACCCGCTCGTGGATAGGATGCTCGAAAGCAGTGGGGGCGAAGCCCTTGGTAAGCCTGGAGTCACCAAGGGGCTGCGTCGCTCAATTTTTGACGTGGACGAGGAGACCTGGCGAGACCTCATGCGGGAGTTGACCTATCCGGGCCGGGACCCACGCCGTCACCTGTCCAAGCCTGAGCTGCTCTCACCTGATACCGATGCTCTTCGATTGACCCAAGGCCGGGTCGTGGATGGGATCATCACTAGCGTGACTGGTTTCGCGGCTTTCGTTGATTTGGGTCTGGCTCAGGAGGCCATTATCCACGTCTCGGACATGTCGGATCGCTACGTGCGTGATGCCCGCGAGTTGATCAGCATCGGGCAGGTTGTACGGGCCAAGATCAAGGACGCCAATGCCAAGAAACTAGGTCTCACGCTCAAGGGAGTGCCTGCGCCGGGGGCCAAGCCCAGGGGCGGTGGCCACGCCGGAGCAGGAGCAGGACCCGGAGCAGGCGCGGGAGCCGGAGCAGGATCAGTTCCTCGCCGTGAGGGTCAGGATTCCGGCGGCCGGGGCCGCGGTGGGCGGGACAAGCCTTCAGCCCCCCCGCGCCGTGGTGAACTTATCGGTGGTGGGCGCAGTCGCCGCCCCGGGGGATCCGGTCCGGGAGGAAGCGGGGATCGCAAGAGCCGCCCTGAGCGATTGACCCGAGAGGATCGTGCGGGCCTTGAGCGCCTGAATAAGTCCTCCTCTGAGGGTGTCTCCTACAACCCCTTCGCCTCGTTCTTCGGCAATGATGCTGGTGAACAGGGAGAGGTACAGGCCAAACCGCCCACCAAGAAGAAGGCCGCCAAGAAGAAGGCCGCCAAGAAGAAGGCCGCCAAGAAAGCGGAGCCTCAGTCTGAATCGGAACCGAGTGCTGAGCCCACGGTTGAGCCCACGGTTGAGCCCACGGTTGAGCCCACGGTTGAGCCC
>JAPKBO010000320.1 GCA_028823395.1 Planctomycetota bacterium
GAACAGGTAGAGGAACAATTGCATCCCAAGGCGGCCGGACTCAAGGCTCTGGAGACCGTGCTGGGGGACCGTCCGCTGGATTTCTGTCTCATTCAGTCGTCCCTCGCGTCGTGCATGGGCGTCTACGGGATGGTCGGCTACGTGGCTGCCCACGATTGGGTGGATACCTTCGTGGCTCGTCACAATCGAAATGCTCCAACCCAGTGGATGAGTGTGAACTGGGATCACTGGTTGACCTGGAAGGATCCCGAGTTCCTGCACGATCAGGGCGACGAGGCGTTGTACATGGAGCGCGAAGAAGGAGCGGAGGCCGTGCGGCGCGTACTGGCACTACCCGCTGGGACACAGTTGCTCGTATCGACAGGGGACCTGCAGGCCCGCATCGAGGGCGCCATGCATGGCGGGACTGGGGTGGACCTGGATTCCGAAGAACTGCACGAGCGACCCGATCTTGCCAGTGACTATGAGGCACCGAGTACGACGGCCGAGCAGGTTTTGGTGGCCGCCTGGGGCGAAGTGCTTGGCATCGCACAGATAGGTGTGCACGACAACTTCTTCGAGCTAGGCGGGGACTCGGTCATTGGCTTGCAGGTCGTCTCCAAGGTGGCGCAGCAGGGGTTCAAGATCGTGCCGGCTCAGATCTTTGAGTACCCCACCATCGCGGGGCTGGCCGGCGTGGCCCAGAGCCAGCAAGTGAGCCAAATTCCCCAAGGGCGGGTGAGCGGCGATCTTGAGCTGCTTCCGATCCAGAAATGGTTCTTCGAGCAGCAGGTCCCCACTCCCGACCATTTCAACCTGCCCATGCTCTTCGATCTACCGCATGAGGCGCAGGCCGAGCCCGTGCAGTCCGCATTGGATGCCGTCGTGGCCCATCATGATGGGCTCCGTGCGCGCTTCTGTTCTGAGGGGGATTCCGTATCGGTATGTCACTCGGCCGATGCCGGAGGGTGTGAGATGGAAGTGGTCGACCTCTCTTCCATGGGGAGTGAGGACGCCAGCAAGGTGGTGGCGTCACGAGCAGCGGCACTTCATGGTTCGCTGGACATGCAGAAGGGCCCAGTCATGAAGGCGGCGCTCTTCACCCACGGTCAGGGCGCTGCCCCTGAGTTGCTTTGGGTCATGCACCATCTTGTGGTGGATGTGGTGTCCTGGAGAATCCTGATGGAGGACTTTCAAATGACCCTGGGTCAGTTCAGCAAAGGCGAGGAGTTGAGCTTGCCACCCAAGACGACCTCCCTTCAGGACTGGACCTTGGGCCTGAAGAGCTATGCGGGTTCAGCGGATCTGACCAAGGAGCGCGAGTTCTGGAGCGGTCTGGCAGGGGCGAAGGTCGCACCGCTGGGTGTGGATTTTGACAACGGGCTCAACGACACCGCATCATCGAGGACCTTGCGAGGGGAACTGGATACCGACATGACCAAGGCCCTGCTCCAAGACGTGCCTGGCGTATATGGGACGCGGGTGGACGAGGTTCTGCTGACGGCGCTGGTGCGCGGCATGAAGGAAAGTACGGGAGTTGACCAGCTGCTTGTGGACCTTGAAGGTCATGGGCGGGAGGACGTCGTGCAGAACGCGGATCTCTCCCGCACCGTGGGATGGTTGACGACTCTCTATCCCGGCCTGGTGTCCAGCGCGGGCTGTGCGGGTCCAGGTGAGGCCCTCAAACAGGTCAAAGAACAGGTGCGGGCCATTCCGCACCGTGGTATCGGGTTTGGTGTGCTGCGCTACCTCTCAGGGGATGCGTCACTAACCGAGACGCTTGCGGCTCTGCCTGCGCGTGACATCAACTTCCTCTACCTGGGCCAGTTTGGATCGCAAACTGGGGAGCAGGACGGGACAAGCATGCGGCTCCTCGAAGAGCGCAGCGGTGAGCCCTGCAACCCGCAGATGCTCCGCGCGCACCTCTTGGAGTCCGTGGCCTTCGTGAGTGAAGGCAAGCTGCACCTTGAATTGTCCTACAGCGAAAACCGCCACGAAAAGGGCACAGCACAAGGAATTCTCGATGCGATTCTGGCAGCCCTGATCGAGTTAATCGAGCACTGCAAGGATCCCACGGCCGGCGGGCACACCCCCTCAGACTTCCCTGGGGCGCGGGTGAGCCAAGCTAGCCTGGATAAAATTCTCTCCAAGATCGGCCGCAAGGGCCTCGGCTCGGACGGTGCCAAATGAAGCTCTTTGCGTTCCTACTGAAGAGCAATGCCTCCCACCTGCGCTGGGCTGTGCTTGTCAGCATCATCAGCGGTGTCAGCTCCACTGGGCTAATAGCCATGGTGCACCACATCTGGGAAGGGGAGTTGTTCAACTCAATGCCCTGGGCCTGGACCTTTCTGGGAATGATCATCGTTGCCGTTGGCAGCGGTGTCCTCGGGCAGGTCATGGTGCTGGATCTTGCTTTCCGTGC
>JAPKBO010000321.1 GCA_028823395.1 Planctomycetota bacterium
GATCATGTTGATGAGTGTGACTCTCCGAGAGGATTGTTCGGTCTATTGAACCCCACGCACAAGCGCGGCCTCGGGGGCTGTTGCCGGTGACGTCCATGGAGTTGTGAATAGCCCGAACCGGACCCGTAGCGTGCCTCTCCGGGACGCGAGGCTTGTTGGAGCTTGCTCGAACCCCATTGAGAGCAGGATGGCGGATGCGGGAGGATTCGAACCCCCGGTAGGTTGCCCCACGCCGGTTTTCAAAACCGGTAGGATGCGGGCATGAGATGCCTCCTGCACGCCATTCAGCTCTCGTTTCTTCTCTCCATTCCTGCTCTCGCGCAAGAGCCTTCCGCGCCGCCTGCGGGGAGCGTATCGCGGGCAGCTGATGGAGCTCCCGTCTGCGGCCTGGGTGCCGAATTTCATGGAGCACGGCGAGCAGCCCTGCGTGATTCGTTGAAAGAAGGAGTTCTCGTGCTCCGTGGTTTGCCACCCTCGCGAGGGAACCGGACCTTTCGGCAAGACAAGAACTTTTGGTGGTTGACGGGGGTCGAGAGTCCCAACGTGGCCTTCGTCATGGATATCGAAAGCGGGCACGAGGTGCTTTTTGTGTACAAGCCAAGCGCCTGGAAGGAACGCTGGGAAGGTGAGATCTGGGACTCGGATGACGCTTGGGTCGCGGAACTGACGGGGATCGAAGATGTACGCCCTACGGCGGAGCTTCTCGAGGTGGTCGAGGAGATGCTCGGTCCGGATACTGCGGGCGAAGAACCGCGCCGCTTGTGGACCAACCTTGGGGCTCACATTGGTCTGGCGGGTTCTTATGACAGCGCCGGACCCTATGACCGCGCCCGTGCCAAGGACCCCCTCGATGGCCGCGTCAGCAGAGAGATAGCTTTTGCGGGACACCTCGAGGAACGTTTCGGGCGTGAGGTGCACGACTGTTGGAAAGCCATGTCGCAGATCCGTGTGGTCAAGACCGCTGAGGAAATCGCGGCCATGGAGCGCGCGGCACGCTCGGGTGCACTGGCCATGTGCGAGGCCATGCGCTCGTGTCGTCCCGGACTCGGAGAGTGGGACCTCGACGCGCTGCTCAACTGGATCCAGGCCCGCCATGGAGCGGACGGCCCGGCCTACGCTGCCATCGTGGGTTCAGGTGCCAACTCCCTGGTTCTGCACTACAACTTTTCCGCTCGACGCATGCGGGACGGCGATGTTGTGCTGATCGACTTCGGGCCAGAGGTCGATCACTACACGACCGACATCACGCGCACCTTTCCGGTCAACGGCAAGTTCACTGACCGCCAGGCTGAGATCTATGACGTCGTACTGGCCGCTCAGGCCGCGGGCATCGCAATGGCGCGTCCCGGCTCCACCATCGCCGATGTGGAACTCGCCTGTCGCGACGTCATCCTTGAAGCGGGTATGCAGGAGTTCATGCGTCATGGTGCCGTGCACTCCGTGGGCATGGAGGTCCACGACCCGGGCTCCATGCGCGGAGAGCTCGTGCCAGGCATGTGCTTCACCATCGAACCCGGCCTCTACGAGGATGCCACCGGAATCGGTGTGCGCATCGAGGACGTGATCGTTATCACGGCGGACGGCTGCCGAGTGATTTCCGATCAAGCACCCAAGGAACGCGCCGAGATCGAAGCCCTGATGGCTGAAATCGGCGTACTCGACTGGGCCGACGGTCGATCGGACCGATGAGACCTTTCCGGCTCCAAGGCGCGTTCGGCCGATGAAAGTCGGACTGCTTATCGACCGCTGGGATCCGCAGCGCGGCGGGGCGGAGGCGTGCATGGATCTCTTGGCGAAGCACCTGATTCACTCAGGTCACGAGGTCCACATCATCGGCGCCGCAGCCCAGGGACCGCTGCCGGGCCCGTTCCAACGCGTAAGAGGGCTGGGCTTGTCACGGGGTGTGCGTGAGCGACGACTGGGCCGGAACATGACGGCTGCCGCTCAGGGGCTGGGCTGCGACGTGACGGTGGCCGTTCGCCACGTGGAACAGCCGACGGTGCTTTGGCTCCACGGCGGGGCACACAAGGCGACACTTGAAGCACGGTGGCGAGCGGCCCACCAAGGTCGAGAGCTGCCCAAGGCCTTGGCCGTTCGTGGTCGCCATCGGACCTTCGTGGAACTCGAGAAGCGCGCTCTGGCGGGAGAAGAGGGCGGTGGAGCGGGTCAGGTGATCTGTCCCTCGTCCCTAGTGGCAGATGAACTCAAGCGCTGCCATCCGAGTGCTGCCGCACCGCAGCCCGTTATCGAAAACGGTGTGGACCTGGATCGCTTTCACCCGGGCTTGCGTGCCGAGGCCCGAGCCCAGCTGCGCTCTCAGCTCGGCCTATCGAGTGATCTGCCGCTGATTGTGACGGGTGCTCGCAACCCGCTGCTCAAGGG
>JAPKBO010000115.1 GCA_028823395.1 Planctomycetota bacterium
GAATGGAGGCGGCACCCGGACTCGAACCGGGGAATAACGGATTTGCAATCCGTCGCCTTAGCCACTTGGCTATGCCGCCTCTCAACGCTCTCAGGAGGATACCCCGCTATCCGGGTGGGTCAAGGGAGTGGAAGGGATGGCTGGTCGGCGGATCTGGGAACCGGGCCCTTGGTGCGGGTTCGTGAAGGCTCTAGCCTAGGCGCACGGGGACGTGGCGGAATTGGTAGACGCATCGGACTTAAAATCCGAAGGGCCTATGGCTCGTGAGGGTTCAAGTCCCTCCGTCCCCACCAGACTACTCACCTTGGCCCAAACCCCAGGAAGCGCGTCCATGCCCGTCCTCCCCAGTCTCTGCCTCCTCGCCGCAGCCCTGACCCCAGCCGCGCCGGTGGAACCCGTTGGAGAAGACGGCCCCCTCAACGTCATCGTGCTACTTGCCGACGACCTGGGCTGGATGGATCTGGGCTGCCAGGGCTCGACGTTCTACGAGACGCCGCATCTCGACGCCCTCGCAGCCAGCGGTATGCGCTTCACCCAAGCCTACGCGGGCGGGCCGGTGTGCTCCCCCACACGCGCCGCGCTTATGGCCGGCAAGACGCCGGCGCGCATGGACACCACCGATTGGTTCGGCGCGGGACGCGCGGGGAAGATGCTGCCCGCCGACTACATTCCGCAGCTGCCGCTAGAGGAGGTGTCCCTAGCAGAAGCCCTGCGCACACAAGGCTACCGCACCGCGTTCTTCGGCAAGTGGCACCTGGGCAAGGAAGGCTACTTCCCCGAAGACCAAGGCTTTGAAGTCAACGTGGGCGGCCATCATCGCGGCAGTCCGCCGGGTGGCTACTTTGCACCGTTCAAGAATCCGAAGATGGAAGACAGTCCGCCGGGCACCCAACTCACCGAACGCCTCACCGACGAGGCCGTGCAGTGGATGGAGTCCGTGCACGAAGAACCCTTCCTGCTCTATCTCTCCTGGTACGCGGTGCACACACCCCTGCAGACCAAGCCCGAGTACAAGGAGTACTACCAGGCCAAGCGCAGCCAGCTGCCGGATCGCGAAGGAGAGGCCTGGGGCCAGGAGCGGGAGCGCAAGGTGCGCCATGTTCAGGACCACGCCGTCTACGCGGGCATGATCCAGAGCCTAGACGAGAGCGTCGGACGGCTCCTCGGCAAGCTCGAAGAGATGGGACTGACGGGGCGCACACTCGTAGTTTTCACGAGCGACAACGGCGGGCTCTCCACATCCGAAGGGCACCCCACCTCCAACCTGCCCCTGCGCGGGGGCAAGGGCTGGCTCTACGAGGGCGGCATCCGCGAACCCATGCTGGTGCGCTGGCCAGGGGTGACGGCCCCCGGCTCAGTCTGCCACACACCCGTCATTTCCATGGACGTCTACCCCACGGTGCTGAGCGCGGCCGGCCTAGACCCGGCCCCCGAACAACACGTGGATGGCATGAACCTGCTGCCCCTCCTGCAGGGCGGCACCGCACCCGGGCGAGCCCTCTACTGGCACTACCCCCACTACGGCAACCAGGGCGCCGCGCCCTCGGGAGCCGTGCGCAGCGGGGACTGGAAGCTCGTGGAGTGGTTCGAGGATGGCTCGACCGAACTATTCAACCTGGACGCCGATCCGGGCGAGAGCCAGAACCTCGCAGCAGCTCAACCGGGACGCACGGCAGCTCTGCACGCAGGCCTGGAGCGCTGGAGGGTGAGCGTGCAAGCCCAGATGCCCAGGCCCAATCCGAACTTCGAGAAGTAGGCGCGCTGAGCCCAGGCCCAACTCCGAAGCCGCTCACTGTGGCAGCGACTTCAATCTCCCCAATGGCTACGAGATTACTTGGGGGCCCCAGGCTGCGGAGTGAGCGTCACCACGCGGTCGATCTCTCTAACAGTGTAGAGCTGTCGCCGCGTCCCCTCGTCACGGCCATGGCCTAGAGGCCATGAAACCTCGACCTCGACCGTTCCGTCCCATGAATCATCAAGGTCCAAGGCGAAGTGCAGGAGACCGTCATTCTGGTTGCCTTCCCCCGTCCCCACGACTAGATGCCGGCTGAGAACTCGCTTCCCTTGCCGAATCCGAGCGCTCGCACCGATTACGCTAGCTTGACTCAAGCCCCCCTCCACGGGGGCTGCGAGCCTCAGCTCCAGCCAGTGGCCTACCTCTCCGCGATTAACAAAGAGCTTCCCCGCGGTAACCAGGTCCATGTCGCCATCGCGATCAAAGTCAGCCCAAGCCGCCTGGTAAGTGGCCGGGAGCTCTCCAATCCCGAGGTCCTCGGTGACGTCTTCGAACTCCCAGTTCTGATTGTTCCGGTAAAGGATGGGATTGTTCTGAATGCCAAAGGAAGCGACCTGATACACCGTCGTAAAGAACAGGTCCAGGTCTCCGTCGTTGTCGTAGTCACTAGCAGCCGGTGAAGCGTAGCTCTCTTGGTAAAACACTCCGCAAGTGCCTTGATCCTCAAATGAGAAGCCGTCCGCTTCGCCCAATCCACGTAAGAAGCGCGACTTCGGCTGATCGCCACGATCATCCCTGTGTGCGAAGTTCCCCGCGAAAAGATCAAGCCGCCCATCATCATCGAAGTCTCCCCACGCAGCTCCAATCGAATGACCACCTTCAAAACCTTCAGAAGTCGCAATCACTCCTAGAGACTCTGCAACGTCCGTGAATCCACCTGCGCCGTCGTTACGCCAAAGCAAATTCGGCTGGAGACGGTAGTTCGAGACATAGACGTCAACATCTCCGTCTTCATCAAAATCTGCGGCCGTGACGCCGCGCGCTCTATAGCGATCATGGCTCCACACGAGAGCGAGCCCCTTCCCCTCTAGGTTCCGCAATAGGTGGTCTGGGTAGGTAATATTCTCCCCCCAATTCTCAAAGCCACCGACGTAGAAGTCGACCCATCCATCTTGATCGAAGTCTCCAGCGGCGACCCCCCTGGAAAGCGTTCGAGGTAGCCCCTCAAGCTCGAGCTCTTTAAATACCGCCGCACCGTCATTGAGGAACAGGCGCTGATCGGAACAAGAGAAGAGATCAAGATCACCATCATTATCAAAGTCCACCAAGACGCCACCTGGAAGCTCCGCAGCCGCCTTAAAGCGATCACCTGACTCGTTTAGCCAAAGTTGGCCACCAGCGAGAAGGTCGCTCCAGCCGTCACCGTTGCAGTCACCCCACGCCGCGCTCTCGCCGCTGAGCTCAAGACCTAAACTCTCGCTCTGATCTACGAAGCGCACCTGATCCTGCGCCGAGGCCTGTGCAAAGAGTGACAAGCCAACGAGGGCCACCCACGAGCTTGGATGCGGAAAGAGCCTCACGGGATGGCCTGGACGGTCGATCCCGATGAACACACGGCCCCGATCAGCCCCGCTCGTCGATCGGCACCCAAGTGGCGTCGTGGACCCCTGAGTAAATCTGGGCCGGGCGGAAAAGGCGGTTGTCCTGATGCTGCTCTTCGTAGTGGGCCAACCAACCCACCATGCGCGCCAGGGCAAAGATGGGAGTGAAGGCGTCCGTGGGGATGCCCAGCTTCTGGTAGACGATGCCGCTGAAGAAATCCACGTTGGGGTGAATGCCGCGGCCGCCCAGATCGGCCACCACGGCCTTCTCTAGTTCGAGGGCGGTGTCGTAGATGGGCGTGGAACCGTGGGCGTCGAACAACTCACCGGCCAGGCGCTGCAGGGTGTGGGCGCGCGGGTCCTTGGTCTTGTAGACCCGGTGGCCAAAGCCCATGACCTTGCCACCTGAGGTGCGCTTGGCGGCGTACCAATCGGCCACCTGCTCGCAACCACCGATAGATTCCAGGGCCTGCAAGACACGCTCGTTCGCGCCGCCGTGCAGGGGACCGTAGAGGGCACCCACGGCGGAACTGGCCACGGTGTAGGGACCCGACTCTGTGGACCCCACCACGCGCGCGGCGAAGGTGGAGGCGTTCATGGTGTGCTCGGCGTGCAGCACAAAACAACAGTCAAGGGTGCGCTCGGCGATGGCGCTGGGCGCTTCACCATTGAGCATGTACAGGAACGCCTCGGCGGAATTAGATCCCTCCGTGGGCGGGAGGTAATCATCCCCGCGGCGCAAACGTTCCAGAGTGGCGATGAGGGTAGGAGTAGCAGCGATCAAACGCAGCACCGCTTCGCGCACACTGGCGGGATCTTTGACGTCCACCTTGGGTTGCGTCATGGCCAGGGTGGCCAAGCCTACCTGCAGACCGTTCATGGGGTGACCGGTCTTGGGCAGGCTGCTCAAGGTCTGCACCACGGCGGGCTCGATCCCCCGTCGAGCAGCCAGGTCTCCGCGGAAGGTCTCCAGCTCAGAAGCAGTGGGCAGGCGGCCCTCCAAAATCAGGAAGCATGTCTCCTCGTAGTTGGAGTGCTCCGCGAGTACTTCGATGCGGTGGCCGCGGTAGGCAAGAATGCCCGCGGTACCATCAATGAAGCTGATGGAGGACTTGGCGGCAGGGATGCCAGCCAGGCCGGGAACGAGTACGGGGTCGGTCAAAGTAGGGGGGTCTCTTGTGGCAGGTCGTTGCTGGGGTTGCTGGGCGCCCCCAGGCGGGACTCGCCCAGGCATGATCGTCTATTTACGTCGTCCGAGATAGTCCACGAGGAGGCGCGCACCTACGCCGCTGCCCATGGCGCCCCCCACCCACCCGCGAGCGGCGGTATTCCAGGCCGTTCCAGCGATATCCATGTGGCTCCACTCGGTATCCGGGGATACGAAGTGGGACAGGAAACCCGCGCCGGTAAGGGAACCGCCCCCGACGGCAGGAGACGAGAGGTTGGCCAGATCGGCCATTCTGCCCCGCATAGCGTCCTTATGGAGGTCGGTCAGAGGCATAGGCCAGCAGGCCTCACCCACCGACTCGCCTGCGGCGAGGAGTTCGTCGCGCAGCTTGGTGGTTGTCGGATAGATCGCCGTGTGCTCATGGCCCAGGCCCACGATCACCGCGCCCGTCAGGGTCGCCAGATCGATAATGGTGTCCGGCTTGATCTTCTTCTCCGCATAGCAAAGGGCATCGGCCAGGATCAGGCGACCCTCGGCGTCGGTGTTGAGCACCTCCACCGTCTTGCCGTTCATGGCCTTGTGGACGTCTCCTGGCTTCGTTGCGATCCCATTGATCACGTTTTCAGAGGCGGGCACCAAGCCGTGAACCTCCTGTGCCACGTCTAGGTCGCCGAGCGCGTGAAAAGCGCCCAGCACCGCCGCGCCACCAGACATGTCGTAGCGCATCTCGTCCATCTTGGCGGAGGGCTTGATGCTGAGGCCGCCCGCATCAAATGTCAGGCCCTTGCCCACGAAACACACCCGCCCCTTGGGCTTGTTCGCTTTGGGCTTGTAGGTCAGGTGAATCAGGTAGGCCGGCAGGCTGGATCCCTGGGAGACCGAAAGCAACAGGCCCATACCCAGTCGCTTCATCTCCTTCTCGTCAATGATTTTGACACTGATGCGCGCACTGCGCTTGGCAAGCTTGCGCGCCTCTGCCACGAGCACCTGCGGGGTCACCTGGTTGCCGGCGCCATTCTGCAGATCTCGGGTGTACATGTTCGCTTCAGCCAGGTGCATACCGCGCTTGGCACCCTTTCGGAAAGCCGCGTCGCCGCCAAGCAGATCGAATCGCCTACAGACTTCCTTGGGCGCTTTGCCCTTGGCGGCCGTGTACTGGTAGCTGCCCATCAGCAAGCCTTCCGCCAAGGCCAAACCGTTCTCGGCGGACCCACCGCCGAGAGCCGAGGTTTTCGAGTCCACCCATAAAGTGCCGCGCGATACGTCACCACCACGGGCGGCATGAGTCGCTGCAGCACCTGCACGGCGCAATTCCTCAGCATCCACGTCCCCGGCGGGCCCCAGACCCAAGAGCACGACGCGCTTGGCCGGCCCCTTCACCGCCCAAGTGCTCGCTCGGGTACGGCGCTTGCCCGCGAAATCGGCAAGGAAACCCTTGGGCACCTCAACACCCTCGGGCAGGTGGGCGTGCTGGCCCTCACAGACGGGCACCGCCAAAAAAGGCGTACTCGGCAGGCTAGTGGGGGCGGATTTGGAGGTGAGTTTCATGGGTAGTCGTAAGGAAAAAAGGGCCACGCGAAGACGCGTGATTACATGTCCACGTATTTGGGTCCGCCGCCGCCTTCGGGCACGAGCCACTCGATGTTCTCGTAGGGATCAGCGATGTCGCAGGTCTTGCAGTGCACGCAGTTGCTGGCATTGATGACGACCGAGTCCGTGCCCTCGGGCCACTCGTATACCGCTGCCGGGCAGAAGTGCTGGCAGGGGTTGCCGTACTCTCTGGTACAGCGGTCCACGCAGATCGTCGGATCAATCACCAGCAAATGCGAGGGCTGGTCCTCTTCATGGATCGCACCCGACAGATACACGTCGGTCAGCTTGTCCATGGAATCCCCGTCGTTGAACTTGGGTTTTTCCAGCTTCGCCTGAGCTGCACTTTGCATGCAGGCATGGTCTTCATGGCCCGCACGTCGAGCTTTTAGACCGCGCCCACCCGTGACCTGTTGCACGGCAAAATCCAGCATGCCGGCGGGTAGCCCGCTGGCAAAAGCCTGCCGGTAGTTGCGCACACCCCACAGTTCGTCTTTGGCCCAGGAGGCCTCGAACAGCTCGCCGTAGCGCGCGAGGCCCTGGGCTGACGTGTCGCCAGCCTGTAGCGCATCGGCGATCGCCTCGGCAGCGAGCATGCCGGACTTGATCGACAGGTGAATGCCCTTGAGACTCGCGGCGTTCAGAAAGCCGGCACTGTCTCCCACAAGGACGAAGCCGTCCCCGAAGAGCTTGGGCATCGAGTGATAGCCCCCCTCGGGAACCGTCTTGGCTCCATAGCGCAGCACTTCTCCACCTTCGAGCAGGGAGCGGATGCGCTCGTGCTGTTTCCACTGAACGAACAGGGCGTGGGGATCGAGGGCCGCGTCTCCATGGTCCAGGCCGACCACGAAACCAATCGACACCTGATCGGGAGCCACGCCGTAGACCCACGAGCCGCCGTAGCCACCATCGTGGAGCGGATAACCACCCGTATGGAAGACCTTGCCGTGCATCTCGCGCCCGACTTCTTCTCGCACACGCCAGAGTTCCTTGATGCCGGTGCCGTAGGTCTGGGGGTTCTTGCCCGCGTAGAGATCGTGGCGGGCGAAGAGCTGCTTGGCGAGGCTGCCGCGGGTACCTTCGGCGAATACGGTCACCTCCGCTCGCACCCGTGCACCGGCCTCAAAGTTCGCCTTGGCGCTGCCATCCTTGGCAATTCCACCGTCCCGCACGTCGATCCCGACCACTCGCTCGCCCTCGTAGAGGGTCTCTGCCGCAGGAAAGCCGGGCTGGATCATGATCTCGGCTTGCTCGGCCTGCTCGGCCAACCAGCCGACGACCTTATTGAGGCTGACCATCAGGTTGCCGTGATTCTTGAGCTGCGGCGGACACAGAGGACCTTTCATGGTCCAGTGCTTCCCGCCCGGTCGCAGCCACTCCGCCCAGTCGTCCCCGACTTCTGAGATCAGGGGAAAGCCGCGTTCGCGCCAGTCCGGGAACAGCTCGCTGATGCCCCGTGGATCCATGACCGCACCGGAGAGGGTGTGATGCCCGATCTCCTTCGCCTTGTCGATGACGAGGATTTCCTTGTCACCCATGCCACGCTCCAGAAGCAGACGCTTCAGATGGATCGCACAGGAGAGGCTGGCCGGTCCCGCACCCACCAGGAGGACGTCGACGGGCAGCTCTTCGCGCTCGACGTCCGACAGGTTGAGGGAGGTGGAATGATCGCTCATGGGATGAGGGCTCAGAATCCTGCTTCCCAAGGGAAACAGGCCGAGCAGGATAACAAGAGGCCCCCTGCGGCGTCCAGATAGGCAATCCATCCACCCAGCGAAAGCCCCTCGTCACCTGCAGCAGAGAGTCTGCAGGGCGCCAACGTCAGGAGCGCTCACCGATCCAGTGCTGCCCGTCTCGGTAAACCTCTTTTTTCCATACGGGCAAGCGTTCCTTCAGAGTGTCGATCAGGAAACGCGCAACGAAGAAGGCAGCCTCGCGATGGGGACTAGCCACCGAGATAATCACCGAAGGCTCCCCCACCCCCACCCGCCCCGTGCGGTGCACACAGAGCATCCGTAGAGGTTCGATTTCACCCTTCTCACCGCCGAGTCGCGCGGGATCCTCAAGGGCGGCCCGGCAGTCACTGAAAATACGGCCCATCTCCGGACCGGTCATCGCTTCGAAGGCCTCGTAATCGAGTTCAACCACGTCGCGTTGACGGTTGTGCTCACGGGTGACGCCGGTGAAGGTCACGACAGCACCGCATGCGGGATGCTGGACACGCTGGCCCAAGAGCCCGGGATCGAGGGGCTCTGCGCTGAGCTCGAACAGACCTGCGGCCAAGCGAGCGTCTTCATCGCCTGAATCAGCCTGCCCGCCCGACACGGGAGGCAGGAGCGCTAGACGGTCCCCGCTGCAAAGAAGGTGAGCGTCTGGAACGTAGTCGGTCCCCAGCACCCCTGCCACAGAGGTCATGTCTCCCAACTCCGGATGTCGGCGACCGAGCTCGGCCTTGAATTGCCCCACGGTCAGGGGTTCAGGAAGGTCGTCCAGCTTCAACTCATCCACGCCAGCCCGCTCGCGCAGGCCGGCGAAGAAGAGAACGGTCAGTTGCACAGGCTGAGATCGAAAACTAGAAGGGCGTGTCGTCGGCTTCAAGGAAACCGGGGGCAGAACTCTCACCACCGCCAGCGCCAGCGCCAGCGTTTCCGCCACCGCCGCCGTTGCCACCGCCGCCACCGCCGTAGTCGCCGTATCCACCACTCGAGGCGCCCGCGGGCTCACGCTGGGCTTGCCCACCGCCGCCGCCGCCACCGCCGCCGCCATCTTTGGAACCGCCAACGAACTCCCAGTTGTCGGCGACCACGTACAACTTGCTACGTTTTTGGCCGGTGTTCTTGTCTTCCCAATTATCCAAGCGCAACTCCCCCTCGAGAAAGGCGCTGGCGCCCTTGCGATGGTATTTCTCGAAGGCTTCGCCGCGCTTGCCGAAGATGGTGACGTCCACAAATGTGGGCTCTTCTCGCCACTCGTCGGTCTTGCTGTCCTTAAAGCGGCGGTTCACCGCCAGGCCCACCTTGCAGATGGCCATCTGGTTCTGGGTAAAGCGGATCTCGGGATCCCGGGTCAGGTTTCCCATCAAGATGACTTTGTTGAATGAGGACATGATCTAGCGTCTCCTGTTGTTCTGAGGCTTGGGTTATCGCGTTAGGCGTATCAATTCGGGAGATTGTCTCCGGTGTGATCTGGTCAGCAGTTCCCCTCCGGGACCTGACTCACCAAGGGTCCATTCTAGCGAACCCGAGGCCAGAAGTCATGCAAGTTGGGGCATTGGCCCAAGGGCAAATGCAACGTAGAATCAGCAGGCACCCCTATCCCCACCGACCATGATTCCTCCGCAATCCCCATCATCCGACACCAAACGCCCCAGCGGCCGTGAACGCCGCCAATGGAACCGCGCCAGGGCTGAATGGCCCGTCATGCTCCAGTTGGAGGACGGCGCCCACGAGGCCAAGATCCGTGACGTCTCCCGGGGCGGCGTGTGCTTCTTCCTGGACCGGCCCGTACCAGAGATGACTGTCCTGCAGATGGACTTCGAGCTGCCCGTAGCAAGCGGGGTGCGGCGCATCCGAGGCCAAGGAGTGGTCGTGCGCTGCGAGCGCATCAGTCAGGCTCTCGAGCACTACGAGATCGCCGTCTTCACCCAGGAGATGGCCGAACCCGACCGGGACACCATCGAGACCTACGTCAAGGCGCGGCCCGAGGGCCAAGAGGCCTAGGCACCCAGGACCAGGACCCGCGGAATCCCCGCTAGGTCTTGCTCCACCCTCGCTTCCGGATCCGCCTGTCGTCCCAGATCCAGGGCCGCAGGGCCCTGACCGTAGCCGAGCTCGACGAGCATCAGGCCACCGCGCTGGAGCCAGCCCCGAGCGCCCTCAGTCAGCGAACGCACCCAGTAGTGCTCGTCCCCCTCAGGCGCGAAGAGAGCTCCCGCAGGCTCGTGGTCCCGCACCTCGGGAGCAAGAGCCTCCCTCCCTGCAGGGTCCACGTAAGGCGGATTGCACACGACTAGATCCCACGGTGCGCCGTCTTGGGCGGCCTGCAGGCCATCGTTCTCCGTCCAGGTCACCTGCGCGCCGAGGGAGGTCGCATTCGCGCGCGCCACCTCGAGCGCCTCGCGGGAAACGTCCACGGCATGCACCGTGGCAGTGGGCACCTCCAGAGCCAAGGTAATCGCCAGACAGCCGCTACCCGTCCCGATGTCGAGGATGCGCGGGGCATCCTCGCGATCGGCCAGGTAATCCCGGGCCAGATCCACGATCAATTCGGTCTCCGGGCGCGGAATCAACACCCCGCTGCGCACTCCAAAGGACCGCCCATAGAATTCCCGGACGCCTGTGATGTAGGCCACGGGCTCTGTGGCCGCACGGCGCTGGAGCAGGCCGCGAGCGCGGACTAGCTCCTCCTCGGCGACGGGCTCCTCCAGCCGAAGCAGCAGATGCAGCCGGTCCACATCGAGGGCGTGGGCCACCAGAAGGTCCGCATCGAGGCGCGCTTCTTCCACGCCCTTGCGCGCCAGGAAGGCGCGTGCACGCTCCAACATCTCGCCCACATTGCGCGGGCGTTCGGCGGCCTTTGGAGCGGGAGCCGAGCGCTCCCCGGTATCCCCGGCCTGTGCGCTCACGGTCTCACGCCTTCTTGTTGCCCGGGCTCTTGCGGCCGACTTTCTTCTTGGGCCCCGTGCTCCCACTGGCTGCCCGCTGGGCCTCGCGCTGAGTCTTGCGTTCGGCGCGCTGGGCCTCTTTCTTGATATCACCGTCCGCCTTGGCCTGTTTCATGGCGATGTACATGGCGTAGATGGCCATCATTCCTCCTGCGCCCACGAGCACGCTTCCCGCCAAGCCCAATGCTGCCCGGCCGGCCGACTGGCCGAACATGGCCATGGCCCCGAAGACATTTAGAGCGCCGGCAATGCCGGGGCCGAGGAACATCAATGGAAAGATCGGATTGAACTTACCCCCGTGCTCGTAGCCGAATATGTGCGAGAAGGTAGCGCAAGCCAGCAGCAAGGTAGCCGCCTCACCACCGATGCCGCCGATGGAACCTGCCTTGAAGGCCACCACAAAGGCTGCGATAGCTGCGAGTCCCGCCAACCCTGTGGGTATCATGGCGTGCTTGAGCGCGAACTTCCCAATGAGGCTCTCGGCCTGGCCACCGTGGGTGGCCATGTAGCCTTGGTGGAAGACCCAGCCCGCCAGAAGAATGAGGGCCTTTGACAGATACAGAGAGCCCCATGAGCTGAACTCGGGATCCAATGCCGTGAAGAATGGCAGCAGAGCTCCGACCAACAGGACCTTGGATGACTTGCGCAAGATCAGGGGCGTCTGTTCCAACTCCCTTTTCACCCCGATCTTCGGCTTACTAGGCCTAGCCTCGCCGGTACTAGGGACGGGGGCGACCTCTGCAACCTCTTCGCCTAGAGCTGAAGGCGGCGCGGGCTCAGGCGCGGGCTCAGGCGCGGGCGCGGGCTCGGGCGCG